>JAURIP010000120.1 GCA_030832695.1 Sediminibacterium sp.
ACTAAAATATGTTTTAGTTTGTCATTGTAATCATACAACGCATCATAGATCGGCATGATGGCACCACCCGG
This sequence comes from Sediminibacterium sp., assembly GCA_030832695.1. Next base: position 72 of record JAURIP010000120.1, read on the forward strand.
ATAGCCGAAGATAGTATCAACACCTTCCGCAATACATGCTTCCAATACCGCTTGCGAACCCGTTAAAGTTGTTGGCGCTATTTTCGCTTCCACTTTTTGTTCTATATTTTTTGCAATTATCGTTTCCATAAAATCATTTTTTCGTTCTTCATTTATCAAACTTAAACCCAGTGGGGTTTTTTAATTTTCGTCCGTTACACAACCTTCACTTGCATCCTTCACCAACTTTGCATATTTCCAAAGCACCCCATTGGTCACTTTTAAAACTGGCGCTGGTTGGGCTGCTCTTCTTTTTGCAATGGTGGCTTCGGCTACTTTTAATGTCATGGTTCTTTTTGGAACATTCAATTCAATAATATCTCCATCTTCTACCACACCAATCAATCCACCTTTGTAAGCTTCTGGTGTAATATGTCCTATCACAAATCCATGCGTGCCCCCGCTAAAACGTCCGTCAGTAATTAATGCGACTGACTTTCCTAATCCTGCACCAATAATAGCAGATGTTGGTTTTAACATCTCCGGCATACCCGGTGCACCAATCGGTCCAACATTTTTTATAACGACTACATCACCCGGTTGAATCTTTTTTGAATTAATGCCTTCAATCAACGCATGCTCTCCATCAAATACACGCGCTGGTCCTTCAAACATATCTCCTTCCTTTCCTGAAATTTTTGCAACACTTCCACCCGTTGCTAAATTGCCATACATGATTTGTAAGTGGCCTGTTGCTTTGATAGGATTTTCCTTTGGATAGATTATTTTTTGTTGGTCAAAATCTAAATCAGGAACGCCTGCTAAATTTTCTGCGATTGTTTTTCCAGTCACCGTTAAACAATCTCCATGTAACCATCCTTGCGCCAACATATATTTCATTACTGCTGGTACACCACCATATTGATGTAAATCCTGCATTAAATATTTTCCAGAGGGTTTAAAATCCGCCAACACCGGAGTTTTATCACTGATGATTTGAAAATCATCCTGCGTGAATGTTACGCCTACACTTTTTGCCATCGCAATCATATGCAATACTGCATTGGTGCTTCCACCCAATACCATAATAACCGCTACTGCATTTTCAAATGCTTTGCGTGTCATAATATCTTTGGGTTTAATATCGCGCTCTAATAATAATCGAATGGCTGCACCTGCATCCTTACACTCTTGTTGTTTTTCAACACTCAATGCAGGATTAGATGATGAATAAGGTAAACTCATTCCTAATGCTTCGATAGCGGATGCCATTGTGTTTGCGGTATACATACCACCACAAGCGCCAGCGCCCGGACATGCATGTTTTACGATGCCCATGAAATCAGCTTCATCTAATTGTCCTGCCATTTTTTGTCCTAAGGCTTCAAATGCAGATACAATATTTAAGTCCTGTCCATTGTAATGTCCCGGTGCAATGGTGCCACCATACAACATTAAGGAAGGACGATTTAATCGACCCATCGCAATTAACGAGCCTGGCATATTTTTATCACAACCCGGAACGGTGATTAATCCATCATAATATTGTGCACCACAAACCGTTTCAATACTATCTGCAATTACATCGCGACTTACCAAAGAATAACGCATACCAGGGGTGCCATTGCTCATACCATCACTCACGCCAATCGTATGAAAGGTTAATCCTACTAAATCGTTTTCCCAAATACTCTTTTTCACTTCCGCAGCTAAATCATTCAAGTGCATATTGCAAGTGTTACCATCATACCCCATACTCACCACACCTACCTGCCCTTTATGCAAATCGGCATCCGTTAATCCAATACCATAAAACATAGCTTGCGCTGCTGGCTGGGTTGGATCCAGTGTAATAATTTTTGAATATTTATTTAGTTCCATAATGTATACTTATAAATGAGTCTATAAATTTAATCTTGTTTTACTTCTAAACCTTAAAACAATCGTTCGTTAAACGCTGATTTGGGTTTATTACCATTTTGTTTAAATAATAGTTGATTTATGTAACCTTTCGTGATGCACATGCCCTTCACCAGTAATATGTCGCTCAATATATTCTGAAATCAAATCACCTATTGCTGAGGTACTATAACTGTTAATAGGATCAATATCCTTGGAAACAAATTTGTTACTCAAGCACCAATCCGCAGCTTCACGAACAATGGCGGCTTCGGTGGTTAAACCAAAATGATCCAATAACATTGCAGCAGATAAGATGGACCCCATTGGATTCGCAATATCTTTTCCTTTTGCTTGCGGATAAGATCCATGGATGGGTTCAAATAAAGCCACTGTATTTCCAACCGAGGCAGAAGGTAACATACCCAATGATCCCGCTAACACGGAAGCCTCATCACTTAAAATATCACCGAATAAATTTTCAGTCAACATCACATCAAACTGTGCTGGATTTAAAATGATTTGCATCGCTGCATTATCTACAAATAAATAATCCACCGTTACGTCCGCATATTGCGTACACATTTTTTGTACCACTTTGCGCCATAATCGAGATGTTTCTAAAACATTTGCTTTATCAACCAGGGTTAATTTTTTTCTTCTTTTTTGCGCATGCTGAAATGCAAGATGTGCAATGCGTTCAATTTCATTTACTGAGTAAGAACAATTATCTGTTGCTACTGTTCCGTCATCGCTGATTGATTTTGCACCAAAATATATACCACCAGTTAATTCACGATAAATTACAAAGTCTACATTTTCCAACAACTTTGGTTTTAACGGCGTTAAGTGTTGTAATGCATCATAAGTTTTTACAGGTCGGATATTGGCAAATAATTGCAACTCCTTTCTTAATTTTAATAAGCCTTGTTCCGGTCGCACTTTTGCATTGGGGTCATTGTCATATTTTGGATCACCAATAGCACCAAATAAAATAGCATCACTGGACAAACAAATTTTTATAGTTTCATCTGGTAATGGATTTCCAGTTTCATCAATAGCGATGGCCCCCATTAAACCATGTTCATAGGTGAACTCATGGTGATAATTTTTAGCAACGGTATTTAATACCTTAATCGATTGCTGGGTAACTTCAGGACCAATCCCATCTCCTAATATGACTGCTATTTTCTTTTTCATTTCTATTCTATTTTAATTTTTAGCCCATTGCATTTTCAAATGCAGCTATTTCTTCTTTGATGCTTAATAAATAATCAATATCATCATAGCCATTTAACATACAGGTTTTTTTATACGCATTAATGTCAAAGGTTTCACTAGCACCCGTATTATCAATGGTGATGGTTTGCTTTTCTAAATCCACTGTTAAGGTTGCATCAGCGCCTTCAGCAAATATTTGTTGTAAAAAAGCATCAGTGACCGTTACTGGAAGCACGCCATTATTCAACGCATTGTTTTTAAAGATATCTGCAAAAAAACTAGACACCACCACCTTAAATCCATAATCCTGTATGGACCAAGCTGCGTGCTCACGTGAGGAACCGCAACCAAAGTTTTTAGCTGCAACCAATATATCGCCTTTGTATTGCTTTTGATTTAATACAAAATCAGCCTTTGGTTTTGTTTCATCATCATTTTCATAACGCCAATCTCTAAATAAATTTTTTCCAAAGCCCATTTTCGTAGTGGCCTTTAAAAAACGTGCAGGTATAATTTGATCCGTATCCACATTTTCAATGCGTAATGGAATAAACCTACTTGTTATTTTTTGTAATGATTGCATGTATGTTTTTAATTTAACATTGTTCTGATATCCGTAATCTTTCCTGTTAATAAAGCCGCTGCCGCTGTGAGTGGGCTCACCAACATCGTTCTCGCGCCCGCACCTTGACGCCCTTCAAAATTTCGATTGCTGGTACTGATACAATATTCGCCCGCCGGAATTTTATCTTCATTCATACCCAAGCATGCACTACATCCCGCTTGTCTTATTTCCACACCTGCTGCTGTAAATATTTTATCCAAACCTTCCGCAATAATTTGTTTGGCTACCGCTTGCGATCCTGGTACGATCAATGTTTTAACGTTTGGATCCTTTTGTTTGCCCTTAATAATACTTGCCACTAATCTAAAATCTTCAATACGTGAATTGGTACAAGATCCTATAAATACATTTTGTACTGGCATGCCTAATAAGCTTTGTCCTGGTGTTAATCCCATATATTTTAATGCCTTCTCAAAATTTTGTTTCTCCGTTGCATCTGTAATACTTTCAAGCGTAGGAAGTTTTCCTGTTACAGATAAACCCATACCCGGATTGGTTCCATAAGTAACCATTGGTTGAATATCGGCTGCATTAATATTTATTTCAACATCAAACTTTGCATCAGTATCCGTAAATAATTTTTTCCACTCGGCTAATTTTATTTCCCAGTCCGCATCCTTCGGTGCGAATGGGCGGCCCTTGATATACGCATAGGTAGTTTCATCGGGTGCAATAATGCCACCACGCGCGCCCATCTCAATACTCATATTGCAAATGGTCATTCGCGCTTCCATACTTAATGCACGAATAGCGGATCCTGCATATTCCACAAAGTAGCCTGTGGCACCACTCGCTGAAATTTGTGCAATGATAAATAAGATGATATCTTTTGATACCACGCCATTTTGTATGGCTCCGTCAATATTAATGCGCATTACTTTGGGCTTGGATTGCATCACACATTGGGATGCAAATACCATCTCTACCTCACTGGTGCCAATACCAAATGCTATAGATCCAAATGCACCATGTGTGGAGGTGTGACTATCGCCACATACAATGGTCATGCCTGGTTGTGTAATGCCTAATTCTGGTCCAATCACATGAACAATACCTTGATGCTCGTGTCCTAATCCATATAATTCAACCCCATGTTTTTTACAATTGTCAATTAAAGTATCTACTTGAAATTTTGATAATTGGTCAGCGATGGGTAAATGCTGATTCATCGTTGGTACATTATGATCGGCAGTTGCTACAATTTGTTTTGGACGAAATAATTGCGCGCCTCTTTTTTCAATTCCACTAAATGCTTGCGGACTGGTTACTTCATGTATTAAATGTTTGTCGATATACAATACCGATGGACCATCTTCAATGATCTTTACCACATGCTTGTCCCAGATTTTATCAAATATTGTTTTGCCCATGATCTCAACTATTTTTTGTCACTTTTATTTTGAATACGCTGTTGCTATTTCAATTAAGTCATCATGTGATACTTCTTTTTTTCTATCCGCTAATTGTAAAAAGATTGGATATAAAACATCAATATCATTTCTTGCATACGCATAACCCAATTTATTTAAACGATGCGCTAATGCACTGCGACCACTGCGTGCAGTTAAAACTATTTTACTTGCTTCCGCGCCTACTAATTCTGGATTAATGATTTCATAAGTTTGCGCTTCCTTTAAAAATCCATCCTGATGTATA
>JAURIP010000203.1 GCA_030832695.1 Sediminibacterium sp.
AAGAAATTAGAAGCTGCTAGAAAAGAACTCGTTTACTTACAAGGATTAATTACGCGTAAGGATGAATTAGGTGGTGATAATGATGACGCGAGATATATGACTATGGAAGATGGTAGCATTAGCATGGAAAGAGAACAACTTGGTCAAATGGCGAGTCGTCAGCTTACTTTCATTGACCATCTTGAAAAAGCGTTAATGCGTATTCAAAATAAAACCTATGGTATTTGCAGAGTTACTGGCCGCTTGATTGACAAGGCTCGTTTACGTGCTGTACCACATGCAACCTTAAGCTTAGAAGCTAAGCTAGGGTATGTAAAAAACAGTTCAGAACAATAAGATAAGTGATTATAAAAATAGTGAACCCCTGGTAGCAATATCGGGGGTTTTTATTTTACCTCCTGCATCTCGATTAGCTTTTGGTAATAACCATTCTGTGCTAGAAGCGTCTCATGATTTCCTCTTTCTACAATTTCCCCTTTTTGCATTACGATGATTTCGTCTGCGTGTCGGATGGTAGACAATCGGTGAGCGATAACAATGGAAGTTCTGTTTTGCATCATATTGTTAATCGCATCCTGTACTAACTTTTCACTTTCGGTATCTAATGCCGATGTGGCTTCGTCTAAAATTAAAATGGGTGGGTTTTTCAAAACTGCGCGTGCAATGGTTAGGCGTTGACGTTCGCCACCACTCAACTTACTACCTCTATCCCCAATGATACTTTGAAAACCACCTTCTTTTTTTATAATAAAATCGTAAGCATTCGCAATTTTTGCAGCTGCTATTATTTCTTCCTCCGTCGCTTCTGGTTTGCCTAATGCGATATTAGCGGCAATGGTATCATTAAATAAAATAGGTTCTTGCGTAACAATACTTATCAAATTTCTCAAACTATTTAAGCTATACGCTTTAATATTTTTTCCATCAATTAATAAATTGCCTGCACTTACATCATGAAAACGAGGGACTAAATCGGCTAAAGTACTTTTGCCTGCTCCAGAGGATCCAACTAATGCAACAGATTTTCCTTTTTTAATCGAAAGATTTATATTTTTTAAAATTGTCGTGTCCTGGTATAAAAATTGAACATTCTCAAATTTAATTGATTCTTTAAATGATACTATAGCAATGGGGTTGGCTATTTCTTCCACCGTTAATGGTGCTTCTAAGATTTCATTTAATCTATCTAAAGTAGCATTACCCCTTGTAACGTTGTAAGCTGCTTGGGACAATGCTTTTGAAGGATTGATGATTTGAGAAAACAAGGCTACATAAGCAATAAATGAACTTCCTGAAAGTATTTCACCATTTAAAACTAGTTTACCTCCAAACCACAAAACGCCACATAATATTATCACGCCTAATGTTTCAGAAACAGGAGAAGCTAAATCGCGACGGTTTAAAATTTTATTTTTGATATGAAAAATATCATCTACTAAAGCAAAAAATTGTTTTTTAACACGACCTTCTGCATTGAATGCTTTGATAATTCTTAAGCCAGTTAAAGTTTCTTCCATCTGACTTAAAATTTCTCCCCACTTTGATTGTGCTTTATTGGTATGTTTTTTTAAACTTCTTCCAATGCGACCCACTATCAAGCCTGCTAAGGGCAATAATATAAAAACAAACAATGTAAGCTTTACGCTTATGATAAATAAGAAAATTAAAATACCTAAAATATTTAAAGGTTCTTTAATTAATCCTTCTAATGCGCCAATCACTGAATTTTCTAATTCGGTAATATCATTGGACGACCTACTTAATATATCGCCCTTACGTTGTTCCGTAAAGTAACCAATAGGCAACTGCAATATTTTTTCATACAATAGTCTGGAATATTTTCTGGTGACCGCATTTCGTATGGGTGCTAAAAAATAATAGGACAAGTAAAGAAATATATTCTTAAGAAAAATGGTAATGATGATGGCTAAGCAAATCCAACCCAAGGCTTGTACTTTACCATGATTAGCAATACTTTGTTGTAAAAATCCATACACTAGGTCTTTGATATTATTCGTTGTGCTAGGGGCTGCAGCAGAGATGGCTGCACCAGTTAATTCATTACTGCCAAAAATCAAGTCCATAAATGGCATAAGCATTCCCAAGGAAAACAGGCCAAATACGATAGATAGGGTAATAAAAAGGCTATACCAACCCATATAGGCCTTGTATTCCTTAATATAACTTATGATGCGAAAAAATTTCTTCATATTAAAACTATTCCACGAAATAATCAGCAAAGTAACTAATTTTACATCGAATCAACGATTTTGATTGTATGGAAGAAGGTAAAAGACAAAAGCAGGTAGCTGGGGCGATACAAACTGCCCTAAACGAGATATTTTTAAAGCTGGGACTCAATTATTTACAAGGGGGGATGATATCCATCTCAAGTGTAAAAGTGACACCGGATTTATTAGAGGCCAGAATATACCTAAGCTTATTTCAAGTAAATGACACAGATGATTGTTTTAAAAAAATTGAGGCTAAAGCTTGGGAAATTAAGAAGCATCTTGCTGACAACATGAAGCACCAATTAAGACGCATTCCTGTTTTACATTTTTATTTAGATGACACCTTGGATTATGTTTTTAAAATGGATGAGATTTTAAAAAATTTATAAGTGCATTTTTTATTTGCTTGGCGATATTTTAGAGGTAAGTATGCCTTCCAGGCGATACAAATTATTGCATGGGTAAGTGTATTTGCGATTGCATTAGGCACGGCAGCATTAATTACAGTGCTAAGCGTATCCAATGGATTTACAGAAGTAGTCAAGGGATTGTATTCGGATTTTTATGCTGATATTAGCGTAACTCCCACTCAAGCTAAGTTTATAAAAATTACAGATGCGCAATACCAATCAGTTCAAAAAATTACGGGTGTTAATGCATCAAGTAAGGTAGTCGTGAATAAGGCGCTATTGGTAAAAGGGAATCAACAGTCAGTGGTGACGGTGAAAGGCGTGGAGCCTTCCTATATTAATATTAATAAAGTTTCCAATTATTTAAAAAGAGGCGAATTTGATTTAGGCAATGTAGCAAGTCCTAAAATAATTATAGGTATTGGGGTAGAACAAAGGTTAGGCCTGTTTCAGGAACCATTGGGCGATACCATGCAATTGTATGCAGTGAATCGAACTGGTAAATCAATAGCGCAATTGGATCAGTTAAACACACTATCGGTAGTGCAATCGGGCGCTTTTTCAATTCAACAGGAATTCGATGAACAGTACATTTTCACGAATGATGGTTTTGCGCAATACTTATTTGATTTAGCACCGAATGAAATTTCGGGTATTGAATTATCCATTGACCCTAACTATGAAAAGCAAATCACGGCAAGTATAAAAAAGATTTTAGGAACTGGAGTACAAGTGCAAAATAAGTATCAGCAAAATATTGATTTGTATAAAATCATGCAAACCGAAAAGTGGATCATTTTTTTCATACTAGCACTCATCATGATTGTGGCTAGTTTTAATTTAGTTGGCGCATTAACCATGTTGGTATTGGAAAAGCAGAAAGACATTCATGTATTGCAGGCAATGGGAGCGCGGTCCTGGGATATTCAAAAAATATTTTTACTATTGTCCGGTATCATGGCTTTTATGGGCGCACTTATTGGCGGACTATTGTCTAGCTTATTTTGTTGGCTGCAATTAAAATACCATTTAATTAAATTGGAAGGCAATTCATTTGTCATTGATTACTATCCAGTAAAACCAATGTTGATTGATTATATCGCCATTATAAGTTTGGTGTTATTTATTTCAATACTAGCAGGTTGGATTCCTGCAAAACGCGCAGCAGACTCCTATCAAGAAAAGATAT
>JAURIP010000068.1 GCA_030832695.1 Sediminibacterium sp.
ACAAACGATTACATGTGGAGCTCGCTTTAATTAAGCTCAATTTTTTACAACAAGCTATTGAATTAAGTATGCAGGACGGTGAACTAGTAAAAAAAAAACTAGTTGACGTAAGCTATCCCATAAAAATAAAGCGCATTTTGCCATTAGGTAAAATGGTGGTGAATGAGCAGGCCAAATTAATGATCGAAACGGATACCCCTATAAGTCGACCAGCAAAAACGAATCCTTTGATTGAAGCTACTCTGTCGCAAAAGGACAATTCAAGGGAACCCATCCAGGTGGTCAATAATCCATCGCAAGAATTTTCAACGTCAAATAATACGACGAATACTAATAATACAAGCGCAAATACAAACAGTACGCCTCCATCAGATACAATAAGCACTAATGATGGTAGCAATAAAAAGAATTTATTAGCAGCTTTACAACAAAAGTATGGTTCAAAATATAATATTGAAGAAGTAAAGGAACCTATTGCTTTAGAAATGGATACACTAAGAAAATGCTGGGATGATTATACTCTTTATCTATTAGATGCATTAAAGCATTCCTCCCATGGCACTTTTAAATTAGCCATTTTAGAAATTTTAGACCCCCTCCATTTTACAGTGACCGTTTCTGCGCTAACTGCTCAAAAGTTTGTAGAACAAGAGCGCATGAATTTACTTGAAAAAATTTGGGAGACCTTTAATAATAGGGCCATTCAGTTCTCCATATTGGTAGATGCTGGAGAAAAAGAAGATGTGCCCCTTCATTTACGATTAAACAGTAAGCAAAAATTTGAACGAATTGCGGAACAGTACCCCTTGGTGCAAGAGTTTAAAACCAGACTGAATTTAGAAATTCTTTACTAAGATTTTCAGTTGCGCTTTATAAGTCTATTTTTATCCGCTTATTTAAACTTAGTTGATTTTGCGAATCATCGACTACTATTTAAATATTGAAATTATAATTGCTTGAATAGCTAAAAGGGATTTGTACTTAAAGTTTCACCTTGTTGTATCCTTTCTGCTTTAAATATTGGAAAACTTTTTGACGATGGTCACCTTGAATAATAATTTCCCCCTCTTTTACTGAACCGCCAGTACCACAATGATTTTTTAATGCTTTGCCAATACTTTCCATATCCGTCAACTTCCCAACAAACCCATAAATAATGGTAACCGTTTTGCCAGCACGATGCTTGGTTTCCAGAATAACCCGAAGTGGCTGATCCCCATTAGGCAAGGTTTCTATTTCGTCCTCGGAAACCGAAGGAATGGCTGCCGGATTTGTGCTATACACGAATGGAGAACTGCTTTTATTGTTTTTACTCATTACAACAGAATTAAAAATTTAATCGCAATAAAAAGGATTTCTTAAATGAGGCAAAATAATTTTCTTATAAGATTAACGAATTCAATTTTACAAAGGTCAATTAACTAATACGAATACTTACAATTGAAACACGATTATTTGTTTCTTGCAGCAACAAACTTAAATTAAATTTTCCTTGTGCGGATAACAATTTACCCGTGATATAAATTGTGGTGCCTAATTTTCGTTCTGCATTTTTTTCAAACCCAATAATATTCTTATTACTGAAAAAAAGCTGTAATTGCTGATTGGCTTGGGCGGGCGTAACCTGCTTTTGCGCGGATTGATCTAAAATATTTACTTCAGATGCTGCATCCCAAAAGGACAACAAATTGCTAAAATTTGCGGTTTGTAAAGTTTGCACCAAGGTTTCTGTTTCATTTTGCGCCATAACTACACCCAATGAAAATGTAAAGCTGAATACAAGTAGTATTTTTCGAAGTAATTGCATATTTTTTGGGATTAAAACTGCTTAAAGTTTGTAATGTGCCTAGTATTTTGAAACTTTGTGGTACAATTTAATAAAAATCAAACTGGTAGCTTCCAAAAAGTCGAAAATATGTCCAAAAAAGTAATTTTAGTGATCATGGATGGCTGGGGATTGGGCTTAGTTCCTACTGCGGATGCAATTCAACAAGCCAAAACACCTTTTGTAAGCAGCTTAAGGCAAACCTATCCGCACAGCACCCTAGTGACTTGTGGCGAGGCCGTTGGTTTGCCGGATGGGCAAATGGGCAATAGTGAAGTGGGGCATTTAAATTTAGGTGCAGGAAGAATTGTTTATCAAGAATTACAAAGAATTAATGTGGCAATTCGTGAAGGATCATTTGCAAAAAACGAAACCCTACTTGCTTCCATAAAATATGCCTTACAAAATAACAAACCACTGCATTTATTAGGATTAGTGAGTGATGGTGGTGTTCACGCACACACCAGTCATTTAAAAGCAATTTGTGACCTTTGTAAAAAAGAAGGATTAAAGGAAGTATATATTCATGCATTTACTGATGGTAGAGATACCGATCCTAAGAGTGGCCTTGGATTTGTACAAAATATAGAGTCGCATTTGCTAAATTCAGTAGGTAAAATTGCATCCGTTAGCGGAAGATATTATGCAATGGATCGTGATAAAAGATGGGAAAGGGTAAAATTTGCTTATGATGCATTAGTAAATGCGCAAGGACCTACAGCCAATTCAGCGCTGGAAGCAATACAAGAAAATTACGACAACAATATCACCGATGAATTTATCAAACCAACAATCATTACAAAAAACGGCCAAGCAATAGCCCCTATTAAAGAAGGCGATGCTGTTTTGTGTTTTAATTTTAGAACCGATCGTTGTAGAGAAATTACAGAAGTTTTATCTCAAAAAGATTTTCCTGAATTCGATATGAAGCAATTATCATTGCACTACACTACTTTAACGAAGTATGATGAAACATTCAAAAATGTGCAGGTAGTTTTTGAGAATGACAATTTAGTGAATACGCTGGGTGACATACTAGCACAAAATAATAAAAAACAAATTCGCATTGCTGAAACCGAAAAGTATCCGCATGTGACTTTCTTTTTTAATGGTGGTCGCGAGATTCCTTTTGAAGGGGAAACACGCATCATGGCATCCTCTCCTAAAGTAGCCACCTATGATTTGCAACCTGAAATGAGTGCCAATGAACTAACTGAAAAATTATTGCCTGAAATATATAAAGGGGAAGCTGATTTTATTTGTTTGAACTTCGCAAATGCCGATATGGTAGGACATACGGGTATTTTTAGTGCGGTTGTAAAAGCAGTAGAAACAGTTGATAGTTGTGTTGAAAAAATTGTAATGGCTGGTTTACAAAACGGATATACTTTACTAGTCACCGCAGATCATGGGAATGCCGATTACATGATCAATGAAGATGGCTCCCCCAATACAGCACACACTTTAAACCTGGTTCCATTATTTTTAGTAGATCAAAATTGGCAGGGCCAATTAAAGTCAGGAAAATTAGGCGATATCGCTCCAACGATACTTAGCTTAATGGGTATAAGCATTCCTTCGGAAATGACAGGAAATGTGTTAACTTAACAGCATAAAACTACCTCTATGATAAAGAAAATTTTCCTTGTACTTGTTGTTTTATTAGCAATTGCACAAGTGGTACGCCCAACCAAGAATAATTCCCGTGATACACAAAAAGATATTTCTACTTTGTATCCGATGCCCCCGGAGGTTAAAGTAATCGTAAATAAAGCTTGCGCTGACTGTCATACAAATAATACCAACTATCCATTTTATGCAAATATTCAACCCATTGCTTATTGGTTAGAGGATCATGTGAAAGACGGGAAGCGTCATTTTAATTTTAATGAATTTGCGAGTTATAAAATTGCAAAACAAAATCACAAATTAGAGGAAGTAATTGAGCAAATAAAGGAAGGAGAAATGCCCTTGTATTCTTATACTTTAATTCACAAAGAGGCAAGATTAACTGATGCAGAAAAAGCAACCTTAACCAATTGGTGTCAAAGTATTATGGACTCTTTAAAAGCAACTTACCCAGCAGATAGCTTGGTGATCAAAAAAAATCCTACTCCTGCGAAATAGGTTTTGATAAAATATGAAAATTGTAAAAGCGACTTATCTTATATCAAGTCCTAGTTTTGACCTATGTCCTAAATTAAATTTGCCTGAATATGCATTTATAGGACGAAGTAATGTTGGAAAGTCATCCATCATTAATGCATTGTGTCAACAAAAAAATTTAGCTAAAACATCGGGCACGCCTGGTAAAACACAACTCATTAATCATTTCGAGATCATTAGCAACAGTGTAGCCAAAGGAAAACAAGACAAATGGTATATTGTTGATTTACCTGGCTATGGTTTTGCAAAAGTATCCCAAAGTAGCCGCCGCCGTTGGGAACAAATGATCGAAAACTATTTAAGAAAAAGAGAAAACCTCAATCGCGTATTTGTTTTGATTGATAGCAGGCACAGTCCACAAAAAATAGATATAGAATTTATTGAGCAATTAGTACAATGGGAAATTCCTTATACCGTCATCTTTACAAAATCAGATAAGGAAAAGCCAGGCGTGGTGGCCAGAAATGTAAAATCGTTTTTTGAAATATTAAACGAAAAATTACAATTTTTACCACAAGGATTTGTAACCAGTGCTGAAAAAAAGACCGGTACCGATGAGGTATTGGCTTGTATTGATCAATACAATAAGCTAGTGACTGAAGGGTAATTCACTAATTGACCGCCTTGTCCGCACAGCAACTACTCGCAAAGGCTTCCGGCTTTGCTTTAAATGCAAAACCCATTCCCAATATATATCCCATCGCTTCCTTCAACGCATCATTACTTTTAAACTGCGGATTGGTATTGATATCTGCATGCACTTCCATCTCCACCTGGTACTCAATAAACAAATCACATAACTCATAGGCAATTTCAATGCTCTTAGCGACTTCGGCCAGCATACGCTCCTTTAGATGAAATTTTTGTGTTGTTTTATCATTATGGATATACATAAAACCCCCATTATGTTCTCTTAAAAAAACAATGACGGTTGCAAATTCTGTCACATTTGCTTTTACTTGACTATCCGTTCCTATGCAAACTTTTAATTTTGTTTTTTTTAGCGACTCCACAATAATAGCCTGCCTTACTGCTTCCTTAATGGGAAGCTCAATTTTTTCACCAGTAAATTTTCTCCAAAGCATTATTTGTTATTTTTACTTTTTTGAACCATTTGAATGTAAGTAAATTACCCTATTCATAGCGTTTGCCCAATATTAGCTGGCCTCAGTTTTCAACAACTAGTGGATAAGCCCCAATTTTAACTAAAACCGTTTAAGTTTAATTACCTTTACCCTTCGAATCATTTGACTTATATGAAAATTTTATTACAATATTTAAAGCCATACAGACCCCTGGTTTTACTGGCATTTATCCTCGCAGGCATCAATCAAACCTTTTCACTTTTTGACCCAATGATCTTTGGGAAATTAATTGACGAGTTCGCAAAAAACCCTATGGTGGATCAATCAGGTGCCACTCGAAGCCAATCACAATTTATGTGGGGGGTAAGTAATATGCTTTTATTATTAGTGGGCACGGCAATGGTAAGTCGTATTGCTAAAGCTTTTCAGGACTATGTAGTGAATGTAATTATACAAAAATTTGGAGCGGCTTTATTTACAGATGGATTAAAGCATTCCATGCAATTACCTTATCAATCATTTGAGGATTTACGCAGTGGTGAAACCTTATCCATTTTAACAAAAGCAAGAACCGATTGTGAAAAATTTATCGGCTATGTGGTCAATGTTCTATTTGGCATCATTGTAAGCGTCATATTCGTATCCATTTATGCGACGCGATTACATTGGTCCATCATTCCTATTTATATGGGCGGCGCAAGCATGATTGCCTATGTGACCAATTTGTTAAGTAAGAAAATCAAGTCGATTCAAAAAAACATTGTTAAGGAAACCACTACCCTCGCTGGTAGCACCACTGAAAGTTTAAGAAATATTGAATTGGTCAAAAGCTTGGGATTGACTAATCAGGAAATACAAAGACTTAATAATAATACCTATAAAATATTAGCACTGGAGCTTAGAAAAGTAAAAAATATCAGGTCCATTAGTTTTATTCAAGGCACCATGGTGAATTTTCTAAGACAGGTAATCACATTCACTTTGATGTGGCTTATTTTTAAACAGATCCTAACCGTAGGACAATTAATATCATTGCAGTTTTATAGCTTTTTTATTTTTGGACCATTGCAAGAAATTGGTAGCATCATTATGAGCTATCGAGAAACAGAGGCTTCCTTAAATAATTTTAATACCTTAATGCAAAAACCAATTGAGCAGGTACCCGCAAATCCAGTGACTATTGGGGAAATAAATAACTTATCCTTTAAAAGTGTTGGTTTTCAGCACCAAACAGCCAACTTCAAAGCCATTGATGATATTAGCTTTGATGCAAAAATTGGAGAAACAATCGCTTTTGTTGGCCCATCAGGTGCAGGCAAAAGCACCTTGGTTAAGTTACTGGTAGGTCTTTACCAACCTCAGGAAGGTGAAATATTGGTGAATGAAGTAAATAGCAATAAAATTGATATGGGCGTACTTCGCAATCAAATAAGTTTTGTTACGCAAGACACTCAATTATTCGCAGGAACCATTAAGGAAAATTTAGCCTTTGTAGCACCCAATGCAACCGAGGATGAAATGTTGATTGCACTTGAAAAAGCAAGTTGTAAAAATATTTTAGACAAAGGTGGCGATGGACTTGCTACTTTAATTGGTGAAGGCGGATTAAAATTGAGTGGTGGAGAAAAACAAAGACTCTCCATTGCTAGAGCCCTATTAAGACATCCGCATTTATTAATATTTGACGAAGCTACTTCAAGCTTAGATAGTTTAACAGAAGAATCTATTACAGATACCATTCGAAAATTATCTGCAGAGCGCGCGCAAATTACTATTATGATTGCACATCGCTTAAGTACCATTATTCATGCAACTAAAATATATGTTTTGGAAAAAGGCCAAATTATTGAAAAGGGCACACATGAATCCTTACTATTAGAAAAAGGATTATATTATGCTATGTGGCGCCAACAAATTGGAGAACGACGCGCTGCTGTATAAAATGGAATAACCATTTACTCTCTTTCAAACTTTTTACGCAGGTATTCCAACACGGAGGGATCCTCGAGTCCTTCCATATCACTTAACTCAAGCTCAATTGCCTTGGTACTTAATCTTATTTCAATGAAGGAAAGAGAGATGGAAATAGAAAATGTAATTAAGCTTACGGCAAATATGAACTTCGCTACTGCTTGATATTCAATGAATATAAAAAACATACATAGTATCGACGATAACAAAGTAGCCACCCCGTAAGTTTGCATATTTTGGACCAACTTAAGCCTATATTTTAGGTTTTTTATTTGCCCAAAAACAATATGCCTTTGCTCAATGAGCTGATATTTATCATGCAACTTCCGAACCCTACTAGACAGGGCCAAAAATCGATTCGTATAGGCCAACATGATCAAACTAATTGCAGGGAAAAGAAGGGCAGGTATATTTACAGATAATTCCATACCACAAAAATATAAAGTATTTTTGTGAACTCAGCACCCAATATGGAAAAAGCAACTTTTAAGCAAATTCAGGGCAGTTTACCAAAAGAGCCAGGC
>JAURIP010000161.1 GCA_030832695.1 Sediminibacterium sp.
CTTAAAGTTTATTAAAATTTAAAAGTATGTTTGGGTGTTGAATGGTTTCTTTATTTCAATTAAAATAATTTAATGAAAACTAAATTTATAATAACTACGATTGGTGTATTTTTTTGTTTATCTTTTTTTGCTCATGCACAACAAACACCCTCTCCATTAATAAATTCATTTCGAGCCTATAAAGAAATGAAAGAAGAAAGTAAATTCAATTTAAATTGGGTACCATTAGGGCCCATGGTAAATAGTGCAAGGGCTGATGTAGTCCAAGTAGATACTGCACATCCGGGAACGATGTATGTTGGTTTTGGTTCGGGTGGATTATGGAAAACAGTGAATAATGGATTAAGTTGGAATTCAATATTTGAAGATCAAGCGGGTTTTAGTATTGGGGATTTTGCAATTGCGCCCTCTAATCCAAATATACTTTACTTAGGTACGGGCGAACATCTTAAGAAACCTAGAAATTATACATTACCAGGTACGGGCATGTATCGATCCAATGATGCCGGAAAAACTTGGGAACATATTGGTCTTGAGGATTCTTGGTCGATTGCTGAAATTGCAGTTGATCCAACCAACCCCAATATTGTGTTGGTTTCTGTATTAGGTCATTTATGGACTACAAATAAGAATAGAGGAATTTATAGAACCATAGATGGTGGAAAAACATGGGAGCATGTATTATATAAAAATGAATTGACGGGTGGAAATGATATTGTGATATCACCAAATGATCCAAAAATAATGTATGCTTCTCTATGGGAGGTTTATCCAGGTATTAGTGGTGAAAATAGTGGTGTATATAAAAGTAATGACGGTGGTAAAACATGGACCCCTTGTAAAAATGGATTGCCTACAGGACCTAATGTTGGAAGAATTGGACTGTCAGTTTCCTTTACAAATTCCAAAAAAGCATATGCATTAGTAGATAATCTTAATAATCCCAAAAACCAAGCTGCTGAACTTTATAAAACTGAAGATGGAGGACTTACCTGGAATAAAACACATACAAGTCCTTTTAAAATATTTTCGGCATATGGTTGGTACTTCACCAATGTTTATGTGAATCCCAAAAATGATGAAGAAGTTTTTTGCTTAGGTATTAGATTAGCACATAGTATGGATGGTGGTAAAACATTTACATTTATTGGCGGCAACGTAACTCGAATGACCCCAAGCATTGCACAGGGATTACATTTAGATCAATGTGAGCTTTGGGTAAATCCCAACAACCCCAATCATATTGCCCTAGGTAATGATGGCGGATTATATGTTTCTATGGACAAGGGTTTAACATGGATACATTATAATAATATACCCACTGGAGAATTTTATGACATAGCTATTGATGCAGCTAATTATACCATATATGGTGGAACACAGGATGATGCAACGGTATACGGACCTTCGAAAGAATTAAATACAAATTTTAGTGACCCATGGAAATATGTGTGGATTGATCCATGGGATGGTGGTGATGGATGTGTGTCGCAAATAGATCCAGAAAATAAAAATATTGTATACTATAGTCAGCAGTATGGCGACGCCACTAGATTAGATAGAAGTGCAGACACCGCAGTTTCAATAAAACCTAGATTACCAAAATCAATTAATGATACTTTAATTTTTAATTATATTACGCCTTACTTTATTTCTTCCTATCAGAGTAAAACACTTTATCATGGCGGAAATTATATTTTTAAAACAACGGACAGGGGTGATTCTTGGAAGGTAATTAGTCCAAATATTGCGAACTCGGCAATGAAAGAAAAAAAGTCAGTCGCAGCGGGTGCGCTAGTGGAATCAACTATAAAAAAGGGATTGCTTTATGTTGGTACTGATAAGGGCGCCTTTTGGGTATCGCAAAATGATGGCGGTGTATGGGAGGAGAAGTCTGTTGGTATTGCAAATAATTACATTCGTAGTATTTCCCCTTCCAATTTTAAAACAAGTAGGGTATATATGTGTATGACCGGTATTAATTATGATGATTTACATCGTTATTTATATGTTTCCGAAAATTATGGTGCAGACTGGAAAAATATATCTGCAGGGTTGCCAGATGAGCCTATTAATGTTATTAAAGAAGATCCTACCAATGAAAATATATTATATGCTGGCGGTTTAAGAACTGTGTACGTTTCAATGGATAAAGGGAATACCTGGTCAACACTTGGAAAAGATATGCCACAGGTTGCCATTGCTGACTTAGAAATACATACACCTACCATGGACCTTGTTGTAGCCACCCATGGAAGAGGTATTTATAAAATCAATTTAAAGCCTATTCAAAAATTGATGAATCTGCAGCTACCAAAGGAGCAAGATTATTTATTTGAAGTTGCAGAAATACAAAGACCATGGTTTAACTCTAATGGCGGCGAACCCGATTATCGTAGTTTTGAGAAAGCTAATTTTTCATTTTGGCTTACAGAGGCGCAACCCATGCAACTTTCCATCACTGATAAAGCAAACAAAGAAATTTGGAGCATGAAAATTAATGGCAGCAAGGGTTTGAATGAGTTTCGTTGGGACTTAACCCTAAGCAAAAGAACAAGCGATGAGCCCTACTTTGTGCATTACGAAAAATTTATAGATGCAGGAAAATATAAGCTGAAGGCGACTATTGGAAACAAACAATTGGAACAACCTATTAATGTAATTAAAGGAGTATCTCCTTATATACAGTAGGCTTTATATTAAGGAAGCGGAGAATAGTATTTTAAAAAAGTCCTACTTTTTTAAATAAATCATAAGACGAAAATAAAACAGGCCTTAAATTTTATTAAGGCCTGTTTTATTAAGCTTCGTCAAGTGGGGATTCCTTACTAAATGCCTTGTGCATTTTTGGATGATCCAATAATTTTTCTGTGTGCGATATAAAAATAGTCGCGATGCCATTTCCTATGAAATTGGTGATTGCTCTAGCTTCAGACATGAATCTGTCAACGCCCAATAATAAAGCAAGTCCTTCTACAGGAATCATATTAGTAGCCGTTAATGTGGACGACAATACAATAAATCCACTGCCTGTAACTCCTGCTGCTCCCTTTGAGGTAATCATCAATATGGCAATGATGGTAAATATTTGTTCTATGCTTAAGTGAATATTAAACACCTGTGCTAAAAAAATAATCGCCATGGATAAATAGATGGATGTGCCATCTAAATTAAAGGAATAGCCTGCCGGTATCACTAATCCCACCACCGATTTTGAACAGCCCATTTTTTCAAGCTTCTCCATTAATGATGGAAGTGCGGCCTCCGAGGAAGAGGTACCTAAAACAATCAGCAACTCCTTTTTTATATAATTTAAAAAGGAAAATATATTGACTTTACAATATTTTAAAACTGCGCCTAGTATAAAAATTACAAATAGTGCCATGGTGATATAAACGCATGCCATTAGTTTCATCAAGGGTAATAATGTACTTACCCCATATTTACCAATAGTATAAGCCATCCCACCAAAAGCTCCTATGGGAGCGAGATACATAACAAAATGCAATCCTTTAAATACATATTTACTTGCCCAGTTAATTTTTGAAATGATAAATACACGTTGTTTTAATTTACTTATCACTACACCAGCGATAATCGCAAATATTAAAACCTGAATAGTAATATTACTTTTGAAAAAACTTGACCAAGAAAATGTAGCTGCCCCTTGCTTGTATGCAGAAATATCCGCTTTTTGAATATGCGAAGTATCCACATGTGCGCCTGGTTGAATTACATATGCCACCACTACGCCAATAACTAATGCGATGGTCGTTACAATTTCAAAATACAATATTGCTTTACCCCCTATCTTTCCAACTTTTTTTAAATCACTCATCCCGCAAATGCCAGTGATAATGGTCAATAAAATAATGGGGTTTATAAACAGTTTAACAACATCAATAAAATACTTGCCCAAGGGTTGCATCGCAACACCAGTACTAGGCGATATATAACCCACCAAGATACCGGCAGTAATAGAGGCCAATACCCAAAAGGTGAGATTTGTAAAAAGCTTTTTCAATAAATTTATTTTAAATAATTATTTACCAGCCTGCTACAAAAAAGGATGTCGCTTTCTGATACCTGCATTAATCGAATACTTTCATTATCAATTGCTGGATAATTATATACAGTAGCAAATTTAGTAGGCAGTAAGCCCGTTATTTTTTTCACAAAGCATAATGCAATTAAAAAACTTCCCAACGGCGATGGATGGGAACCATCAGTAAAATATAATTGGGTAGCAGGTTTTTGTATTTTGGCTTCCGCCCAAACCGCGCCCACTGGAACCAACACTGCATTTGTTTGAAGGGCTAAGTCCTGGTATACCTTATCAATAGCGACTTGGGTTTGAGGTGTGGCCTCTCTTGACCAAGTATTATATAAATAAGGAGTGGCATTTTTAGATTTAACTAAATCGCAAAATAATTTGCCATACATCAAAACGCTATCACCATGTTCCAGTGGCCACATACTATTGTCTTGGATAATGACGATATCAAATTTTTCTTTCGCTAAAATTTCTCTGGTCCTTAAGCCCTTTCGGCTATTCCAATGATCTCCTAGTGTTGCTCCACCATAGGTTGATTTTTTACAAATAAGCTTGGTGTTCAAGCTATCAGTTA
>JAURIP010000210.1 GCA_030832695.1 Sediminibacterium sp.
AACAGTACCTGGCATCATCCAAGTAACTTCCGGTCCTGATGTTTCTGCATAAAAAACTTGGCCCCACTCATCAAATGCAATACCCCATGGATTTGGAATTGAAAGCTGTGCAATGCGATCTAGTTTTTTATTTTTTGGATCGTATCTAAAAAAACCACCGTTGGTTCCGCGAACAGGACCATAAGAGGTTTCAATATCGTTCAATAAAAAAACACCCTCGCCCATATATATTGCACCAGATGGATCCGTGGTATAGGCATGGTGTGCGTGATGTGTATCATGATCATCAAAACCACTTAATAAAATTTCACGCTTGTCTGCAACATCATCACCATTCGTATCTTTTAATAACATGAAGTTGGTTCCTTGAGAAAGATAAACACCTTCTGGAGCCAATTCAAATCCCAAAGGAAGTTGAAGACCATCTGCAAAGGTGGTTTGTTTGTCAGCCTTTCCGTCGCCATTCGTATCTTCTAAAATAATTAGTTTGTCATTTGGTTTTGGATCGCCTGGTTTCCAATGCGGATAAGTAGGCATCACCGCTACCCATAATCTTCCTTTATTATCAAATGATATTTGTACGGGGTTGGCTAGTTCAGGAAATTCTACTTCTGATGCAAATAAATTAATTTGATAGCCTGGTGCCATTTTAAATTTGTCAAGCGCATCTTGACCGTATAAATATTTTGGTGTTTCGCCTTTCCCCTTTGGCATAAAATTAGTTTCAACAACGGGAAGTGGTGATGTTTTTGCATCAGCAGCAGCAAGATCATATTTTTTTCCTTTTGCAGCACTCCAAACAGCAGTGTCGCGTATAACCGTCATCTCTCTAATCTTTTGTAATTCAGCAGGATAATTGCCTGGGCCAAATGGATCATAACGACGACCAAATACGTGTACGCCGTTCGGTGCTTTAATATCATTATGCCACATCCAATCTTTTTCTAATACCGCGGCTAATACTTCTGCACGATTAGATTCATTAATGACTGGCGTTTTTCCAAAAACAGCGTCCACCAAAAATGGTGCGAATTTTTTATACCCTTCATCATTTAATTGAGATCCGTCAATAGTTAAATCGGTTGTTGTATTATCAAGCCAGTTTTTTGTTGGCGTAAATGCATCAATAAATAGCACCCCATTTTTTAAAGCCACTTGTTTCATGGCCTCTTTGTAAAGTAGTAGGTTTTTATTTTCTGTTTGTCCGTTGGGTAAATCAAATTTATTTGAAAGATCTTCAAATGCAATAGGAGAAACAATCGCTAACTGTGGTGCAGTAATTCCATTGTATTTTTTGGTTAGCGTGTGTTTTATAAAAGCTTCTAATTCTGCTTTGTAATTTTCAACACCGGCTGGTCCTTGAAAGGATTCATCAAAACCAAACATTGCAATAATAATATCGGCCTTATGTGTTGCAATCCATTCGTCGGGATAAGCAAAAAAGCCTTCCATGCGTGGGTTGTCCGCTAATTCTGTTTGAAATTTTTCTGCACCAGGAAAAGCCCAAGGAGTGGGGCGTCCAGAGTGTGGGCGAAAACCAGGTGTATTACCACCGTCACACATATTACGAACAATTAATTCATTATTAGGATAACGAAGCTGAAGTTCGGTTTCAAAATATCCAAAGTTCATCATACGTGACCCTAAATTATTTCCTACTAAAATAATATGTGCTCCTTTTTTTACTTGTAGTTTACTTGGTGCTGCAGGATTAAATGCCAACAAGCCCACAACCACAATAGCAGCGGATGCGAAGATGATTTTGTTTAAACTTTTTTTTATGTTCATTTTTGGTATTAACGTGTGTGACTATTAAAAATTAAATGCCTTTTATGATAAAACTAAATCTGGATTGCGTGGACCGAAGTGTTTTAATATTACAATTGGATCGGTATCAGAATTGTTTACAATTTTTACACCGTCTTTTGCAGCGGCTTCGCTTATAAAAAATTCATCGTTGGTTAATTGACCATATCTAATAAGTGCAGGTGTTTCAATATCCCAAACACCCATTGTACCATGTCCTTGCATTACAATTATGCCATAGGCAGCGCTGTCCTTTATCGTAACAGTCTGTCCTGGGAATACGGTTAATTCTTTTGCACTAAAATCGTGTGACTTATAACAAACCCAGTTTTCAATATATCCCAATGCTTCCATTTCGTTTACATCCTGCACGGGCCTTGGTGCCATAAAACGATTTTCCATTGTGTTCGGGTCTACGTTTAATTCCCAATCCAACACATCTAATAATGCATCATAATCACCAATGCTTTCTTTCGGCGTGCCATTCCATAATAGTTCATCAGGAATTATTGCTTCGTTCACCAAGGATTGATACATTGCAAAAACATCCGATGCTTTTTGTGGTTCGTATGTACACATACTTCCTGGTGCATGTAATAATCCAGGGGGAACATCCCAACCAGTTCCCGGTTCTAACTTATAGGCTTGTGAATAATTGGTAATTTTATTATCCCCCTTAGAAAAATTAACCAAGCACTCTCTTATTTGCTCCTTCGTGGTGCCCGGTGCAATACCAATAAAAGTATAAGGGAAGTCGCCACCGTGATTATTTAATTGCGGTGGAAAATAATACGCTTCTGGTTTTCCTTTTTGTCCGATCAGCGCCGCCTTTTCATCATTATGATGAACGTGGTGGGGCAGTGGTCCCATATTGTCAAAAAACTTTGAATACATTGGCCAGCTTTTATTTTCATTCCATAAACGATCGCCAATAATCTGTCCTTTTAATTCATCAATTACATCTTTTAATAAAACTTGTTGGGTTGTTTTTCCATCATTAAAAACAACAGGACTTAGTCCTTCGTTTTCGCCGGTCAACGGTCCGTTTTTTGCAGGCGTTGTGGATGACAACCAGCGCTCATCAATACCGCCGCGCACGCCACCTAATACATAATAATCATCGGGGTGAAGTTTAATACGACGACCCGGTACACAAAAAGATCTTGGAACCCAAGTAGGTGCA
Source organism: Sediminibacterium sp. (assembly GCA_030832695.1). The sequence goes on from JAURIP010000210.1 coordinate 2,990, forward strand.
AGTCGTAATATTCCTTTTCCTTGTTCTAGTGCTTTTTGTGCGATGCTTTTATTTTCCATAATTATTTATTAAAAGTTTGATTGATTTCATCTTGGTTGTATAATATTTCTATTTGTAAATCATATTGTTTTGTTTCACCTGGTGCAATAAAAATAAGTGAACCATCGGCGCGTGCCTTTGATTGACCAATGGGTGGATGCGTGCCGGGCTCAATGCCGGTTACATATTCGCCCTTCGACCAGTGTTGCCAGTTCGTTAACCAGGGCATTTGTTTTTTTGGAAATTTTAATACCGCAGCAATACCTATTTTTTTATTTTCTATACCACAAATACAATCTCCATTATTATTTGGCTTTGCATCTATAAAAAAAACATCCTGGCCGGAACCTTTATGTTTATCATTAATGGTAGGACAGGTTTTTGGCGCTTCGCCATTACAAAATATTTGTGCGTCCTCGTCGGCAAGGGGCCAACCAAAATTGCAATGATATAAAAGCATATGCGGCGCAGCTTCGTTGCCCAGGTTTATTATTTCATCATGAATTTTAATGCTAGATGCGCCCAATGTAGCAGAGATGGTACGCTTTAATTCAAGCGTAGGTCCAAAAATTTTAGCTTGTTTAATTATACCTGTAATACTCATGGTATAAATTCCGCGCGCGGGGTCGGGTTGAATTATAGAAATTAT
>JAURIP010000079.1 GCA_030832695.1 Sediminibacterium sp.
ACACAATGTAAGCTTTGACTATTCCTTTGTACATTATTTATTGGGAAAATGTGGATTTCAGTGGTCGGCGCCTAAATTATGTACCATTAAATTAAGTCGACGTGTTTTCCCTGGATTGGAAAAATATGGATTGGGTTCCTTGACCCGTGATTTAGGCATTCGTATTGAAGGAAGACACCGAGCATGGGGTGATGCCGCAGCAACCGCACAAGTATTAACCATGGCGATTGAAAAAGAAGGGATGAAACCCATTCATAGTTTGTTGGCTAAAAAAGAACCAAGGAAAAAAATAGTGCCGCCTCCTAATGAAATCGCAAATGATCGGTCAGATGCCGAAGATTAATTAAAGATAATTGAATGGCGCATTTTAATAATCCGCAGTCACACCTGTATAATTATGTGGAGTAATTGCTTTTAACTCTTTCTTAATAGTTGCATTAACTTTTAGGCCGTCAATAAATTTATGCATTACTTTTTTATCAATCTTGTTATTGCCTCTTGTTAAATCCTTTAAAGCTTCGTAAGGATTAGGGTAGTTTTCGCGGCGTAAAATGGTTTGAATTGCTTCGGCAACCACCGCCCAATTATTTTCCAAATCAGCCTGCATTTTTTCTTCGTTCAAAATTAATTTGCTCAAACCTTTTTCTAAAGAATTTAATGCAATGATGATATGACCAACAGGAACGCCAACATTTCTTAATACGGTTGAATCGGTTAAGTCGCGTTGTAAACGACTAATAGGAAGCTTCGCTGCCAGATGTTCTAATACCGCATTGGCCATACCTAAATTACCTTCGGCATTTTCAAAATCAATTGGATTTACTTTATGGGGCATAGCGCTTGATCCAACTTCGCCTTTTTTAGTTTGTTGCTTGAAGTAATCCATGGAGATATAGGTCCATACATCACGACTAAAATCAATCAAGATATTATTCAATCGCTTAAGCGTATCGCATTGCGCAGCAAAATGATCGTAGTGTTCAATTTGTGTGGTGAATTGCATTCTTTGTAAACCCAACACATCATCCACAAATTCATTGCCTAGACTAACCCAATTTTTTTTAGGGAAAGCAATATGATGGGCGTTAAAATTACCAGTTGCGCCACCAAACTTTGCAGCATAAGGAATTGAAGCAAATAATTCAATTTGATGATGTAATCTTTCAACAAAAACCATGATCTCTTTTCCTAAGGTTGTCGGAGATGCTGCTTGTCCATGGGTTCTTGCTAATAAGGAAACCTTTTTCCATTTTTTTGCCAACTGAAATAAATTATTTTGCAAATTGATGTACGCAGGTAAAACATTGTTTTCCATTGCCTCCTTCCAACTTAATGGGATGGCGGTGTTATTTATATCTTGAGAGGTTAATCCAAAATGGATCCATTCTTTTAATTCACTTGCTTTGTTGCTGTCAAGCACTTCTTTCAAAAAATATTCAACGGCTTTTACATCATGGTTGGTGGTAGCTTCAATTGTTTTAATTTTTTCTGCATCTGCTTCGCTAAAATTTTCAACTACCTCAAGTAAAGCTTTGCGTAAAGCAGGGCTCACTTTAAAAAACTTTTTATCTGCCAAAAACAGGAAGTAGTGCACCTCGACTAATACACGGTATTTGATAAGGCCAAATTCAGAAAAATAAGCGCTTAATGAGGCCGTTTGCTTTTGATAACGACCGTCAATAGGAGATATGGCTGTAAGTTTTGACATTGGCTTGTGCTTTAAAGAAGTAGTTACTATATTAAAAAAAAGGTTTTTCTTTGTGCAAAGTTAATTCAATTGGACAAAAGATGGCGCATAGGCGCGGTAAGTTATTTAAATACCCGCCCATTATTATTAGGATTAGCCCAAGAGGGCTTTAAAAATCGGATTGATTTGGTTAAATCTTATCCCGCTAAAATTGCCCAGGATTTGTTATCCGGCCAAATTGATATTGGTTTAGTGCCCGTCGCTATTATTCCTCAATTAACCCATCCCCATATTATATCCAATTACGTTATTGGTACCAATGGAGCGGTTGCGTCGGTGGCCTTATTTAGTGAAGTCCCATTGGAACAAATTAAAACTGTTTATTTAGATTATCAGAGCAGGACATCGGTTCAATTATTAAAGATTTTATTAGCAGAATATTGGAAAGTAGAAGTGAATTTTTCAACGGCTTCGGAAGGGTATATTGACCAAATTTCGGGTACCACTGCAGGTTTGATCATTGGTGATAGGGCCTTGGATAATTTAAGTAAGTTCCCTTATGTGTATGACCTTGGCTTGGCTTGGAAACAGCATACAGGATTACCATTTGTATTTGCAGCTTGGGTGGCGAATCAACCAATTCCTGCCGAATTCATGGCTGCTTTTGATGCAGCTAATGGGTATGGTTTAGCGCATTTGGATGAGGTAATCGCCTTGATACCTGCGCAGGAGCAAGTGTATGATTTGCATAAGTATTATACGGAGAATATTAGTTACGTGTATGATGAAGAAATGAAGAAGGGCTTAGCTGCTTTTTTAAACTTTATTAAATCTTAATTACTTTTACGCATGACTTTATTTGAAAAACTAATTACCCTGATTTCTTATATCAAACAGCCTGCAAAAAGGAAGATGATTAAAATGGCTGCGACATTCCACAATCAAGTAGGGTTGGAAGTTGGTGGTCCAAGTGCTTTATTTAATTTTAAGAGTGCCTTTCCGATTTATTTACATGCGAAGATGATTGATGGCGTTAACTTTTCCAATAACACCATTTGGGAAGGAGAAATTCAACAAGGTAATTTATATAAATACTATAAAAATAAACAGGGCTTTCAATTTATTGGGGAAGCAGCGGATTTGAGCGCCGTGAAAGATGCAAGTTATGAATTTGTGCTTTCCTGTCATTCCTTAGAGCATGTGGCAAATCCAATAAAGGCATTAAAAGATTGGAGTAGGGTAATGAAGCAGCATGGACGTTTAGTATTAGTGCTGCCTGATAAAGAATTTACTTTTGATCATAATCGACCCATCACCACTTTGACACATTTGATTGAAGATTATAACAACCATGTGACCGAATCAGATACTACGCATTTCGAGGAAGTGATTGCATTGCATGATTTCAAATATGATACTTTTGTAAAGTCGAAGGATGATTTAATAAATCGTACCCATTTAAATATTGAAAATAGGGCAGTACATCACCATGTTTTTAACCTAGGCTTAATTAAGGAGCTGCTTATCTATTGTGGTTTTGAAATGGTACATCAACAAACTTATCCGCCATTTCATTTGGTGAGTATTGCGCAAAAAAAGTAGCCTTTTTATTTTTTGCTAAAAATTGCTGGTAATTTTACTTTAAAAAAGTTATTGACTATTTCAAGTGCTTCAGGTGCAGGGTTAATCCATGAAACCAATAAATAAAAGCTGATTCCAAAAACAGAGGATTGTAAAAATATATTTGCAACAATATTATTTACGCTTGGAATTTGGTGCACAAGTAAAATGAGTCCAATACTTAGTAATAAAAATAGGCCATGCTTATAAGTATAGGGTTGTAATTTGAACTTTTTGTACAAGAATAGGAAACGAATACTGTTATATAAACAAAGTGCGATCAAATTTGAATATGCCAAACCTTCGAGATTATAATTTTTTATCAAATAGTAGTTCAATGGTAATGATAAAAGTATATAAAATAAGTTGGTAAAAAAATCAAACTTCCAAAAATTAGAAGTGCCAATAATTTGACTATTTACGCCCGTGGCTAAATCAATTAGCTTAGCCAATCCTAAAATAAAAATTAGTTTACTGATGGCGTCGTATCCGCCAGCTTCCTTATTACTTACCCAATTTAAAAAGTTAACCAGGTTGTCTATGTTTAACCATATGAGTCCAAATAGCAATAATCCAATGGCTAATAAGTTAGAAACGCTTTTATGATAAATATTTTTGATGTTCGCAAAATCTTTGTTTTTCCAAGAGGTAGCTAATACAGGTATACTGATTGAATTCAAGCTACGTTGTGGTATTTCTAAAATAGCTGAAACATAAGTAGCAATAGCAAAAATTGCAGCATCATTTAATCCTCTTAATCCCACAATTAAAAAAGTATCATTTGTGCGTGCTAATAAATTGAAAAATTGTCCTGCGAAAACAAATAACGCAAAGCTGAACATCTTCCCTTTGAGTCGTCTGGTGACACTGCTAATTTGCAAACTTTTAAATGAAAATTGATTCGATTTAATTAAGTTAATTAATAATAATAAACTAGGTATTACATATAATAAACTAAAAAAGGTTAAAAACACAGCAAGGTCAATGTATTTTAATCCAAAAGCAATAATAAGTAGGGTAGTTAAAATACGAATTAAAGTTTCTCTTAAAAAATTCGAGTAAACCCCTTTTCTTAACCCCCATGCAAAAGCTTCCAGCCAATAAAATATTAATAAGAAAAAGGTATAAGGATACACATAATTAAAGTACTGTGCTAAGCTGGGAGACTTGCCTAATTTACGAATAATAAAATCCTTTTGTTGCCAGCCAATAATCAATAAAATACCAAAACCTATTAAGTTAATGATTAAGGTGATGAATGGGAGCTCATTTTTTTTAGGCCCTAAATAATGATTATAAAAGGGGTAAAATTTATAAATCACAGGTAAAGTTCCTAGTGTACAGAATACAGAGAGTGTAGCGCCAATATCCAACATGGCCCTAACTAGTCCTTGGTCATTTTTTGAAAAGAACAACGGGAATAATACCAACAGGTTAACGGCTCCTATTAAAAAGCCGATCATGATAAAAAATGATGATTTAACCCCTTGTTTCTGAATAATACCCATACTACAAATATATTGTAAATGTGGTAAAAGTAAATATGTAATGAAATGGGCTTATTTTTACAATATGGAACAATTGTCGGTCATCACTATCAGCTTTAATAATTTAAAGGAATTGCAGCAAACATGTGATTCGGTGGATATTCAGACCTTGCCTCCATTTGAACATTGTATTATCGACGGATCCAGTAATAATGAAATTTCAGAATGGTTAAGTAATACAGTTCAGCCAGTATACCGCAAATGGATATGTGAAAGAGATAAGGGTATTTCGGATGCATTTAATAAAGGGATCAAGTTGGCAGCTGGGTCGATCATCCATCTTTTAAACTCGGCAGATATTTACTATTCCAATTCGGTTATTGAAACTGTAGCTAACTACTTTAATCAAAATGCGCAAACGCAGTGGATAAGTGGAAATATTTACATGAAACGCGGCGGAATTTGGGTACATGTTGGTGTGCCATTTGATCCTAAACAATTATATAAGGGCATGCGTGCTGTTTCCCATCCAACTTGGTTTGTAAGAAAAGAGGTTTATGAGCGGGTGGGTCATTTTTCTATTGACATTAAAATAGCGATGGATTACGATTTAATGTGCAGATTAAAAGGGGAAGGCTATGCTTATTTAAATGAAACTTTAATAAAGTTTGATGATTCTGGCGTAAGTACAAATCAATATTTAAATTCGATTCAAGAAAACACAAAAGTGTATGAATCTTATTTTGGGTACTCTATAGCTGCGCGTATTTGGCAATTTCGATTAAGGATATTATACTATTTATTAAAATCTAGTTTCGGAAAGTTTTTATACTTTATTAAAGCCAACTAACTAAAGTAGTTATTTACAATACTGGCTTTTTGTAAATTTTTTTAAAAATCAAAAACAGTTCATTTAGTAGGGGTGTGGTTTCAATAAATCGTGCTATTTGAATGGACTTGATTTTGAATGGGGAATAGGGCACCTCCATTTGCTTGCATTTACCGGCTATTTCATTCGTTACTTTGTCGATAGTTAATCCTTGCCTATTCATTTTTGGTGTGCGTAAAAGCCTATGTGCCATTGCTTTTGTCGTACTTTCTGCAAAAGCGGTTAGGTTAGATTGTATGGTTAATTCAAAATTGGCCGATTCTTGCTTTAATCCCTTTAAATAATCTAGGAAAAGAATAAAAGCGTCAAGTAAAATTTTATCTTTTGATGTTTTAGTTACAGAGGAATGAATACGAAATGAGAATTGGATAGATGGGTCAATCACTAAGTGACTTTTTTTACTTAGTTCAATCCATAACTGTGCATCTGCATATATCAAATTAGGATAACTAGTAGGGATGCCTCCAATGGCATCGTAATCCTTGGATCTGAAAACATAACCGGTGGCCATAATGTCAATGGATTCTTTTAAAGAATATTCCAAATAGTCTGATGCGGTCATTTGGGTAGGTAATGGCTGACATTTTTTTATGGCTTCACTATTACTGTTGATATAGTTAAAATGAGTGTGATATAAACTTGCGTCTGGATCGTTATTTATTAAGTTATTAATGCAATTTAAAAATCCTTTACTTAAAATATCATCATAACCTAAAATGGTCATGTATTCTTTTTTATCAAGGTCCTTGATGCGGCGCCAGTTTTGTAAAATATCCAAATTTTCATCAGAAAGTTGAATGGTAATTTTTGGATTCTTCAAATCCTTAATTGCATGCAAGGCATCATCTGTATTACTGGTAATATCAGCCAATATAATTATTTCGTAGTGCGGATAGTCCTGCGCTAAAACTGATTGCAAGCAATCTAGCAAATATTGCTTTCCCGTTTTGAAAGGGATGATTATTGAAAAATTATTTATTTTACCACTCATATCATCTACAAGATAAATATTTATGCTTAAAATTTAAACATATTCAATTTTTACTGGTTAAATGAAGGCGGTTTTATGTAATTGGCTTAAATTTGGTTACACTAAATGAATTGTGGGATGAACATTGCAGGGGTTGTAATATTATATCATCCTGATATTAAGCAGTTGTCGGAGAATATTAACACTTATGTCCATGGACTTAAGGAACTCTATATTTACGACAATTCCGAAATTCAAACCCCAGGTATTGAAGCGGCATTAAATAACTTACACCCATGTATTAAGTATCAGTTTTTTAATAGCAATGAAGGTATTGCTAAACGTCTTAATCGAGCATTTGAAGCAGCAATCCAAACTCAGCATGATTATTTATTGACCATGGATCAGGATTCTTCTTTTAAGCCGGGTGATTTTGAAAAGTACAAATCACTCATTCAAAAAGGAGTTTATACTAAGGTGGCTCAAT
>JAURIP010000059.1 GCA_030832695.1 Sediminibacterium sp.
AAATCATCTTCAGATAAAACCGGTGTAAAAATCACCATTAATTCGTAATTGTTCATTACTTGAATTTATTGGTTAAATAATTGGGTTTTCCCAATGGACATCCTGATTGCTCGGAATGAATCTGCCAAAACAGATTTGGGAGGGCGAAGGTAGGCTATTTTAAAGGTTTTTCGGTATTTTTTGCCTTAAAAATTATGACTGCGGGATAGTGATCGCTATAGCCTCCGTTAAATTCATCCCCATTCCAGGTTCTTTTGGGGTAGCCCTGGTATTTTCCATCCTGCTGAGTCAAGGCAGCGCTTCTGTATATTATTGATTTACAATAGATTAGTTCAAAATAAGCATTTGAGCTAGCGGGTATATAAGTAGGATGCTGGCTATTTATATTGGTTACAGCAGTCTGGGCATTGCTCGTATCCGGCGCTTTCTGTGATCGGCTCTCTTGTTTTTCTTGCTCCATTGGCCAATTGGCATTCAGCAAAATTTGATCAAATAAACTCCAACTATCCCGATAGGCCATACTCCCCATGCCCCTATTAAATAATTTTAAAAAGGGATTGTACATTTTTAAGTGTTTCAAACTTTTGTTATTGGGGTTGTCATTAAAATCGCCCATTACTATAATTTTTGCTTTTGGATCTCGGTTTTCAATACTGTCCATAATTCTTTTACAAACAGTGGCAGCCCAAATTCTCTTTTCTGCCGATGCGTTTTCACCCCCGCGCCTACTAGGCCAATGGTTCACTAATATATGCACCCATGTTTTATTAAGTTCCCCATGCACATATAATATATCCCTTGTGGCATATGTGTTAAAATGGGTTGCATCGGTTAAACTATAACTACGGTATTGGTAGGGTTTGAAATGAGTGGGCTGATACATTAATGCTACATCAATGCCTCTGCTATCTTTTGAATCAAAATGGATAAATTGATAATTATATTTTTTGATCATAGGATCTTCGGCTAGTTTTTTTAAAACTATTTTATTTTCAATTTCTGCGATACCTAATAATGCAATCCCATTGGCATTATTTATTTTTCCAATACCAGCAATTACCAAAGCCAAGTGCGCCGACTTGTTATTATAGCGCATGCTATTATATCCTTTCGCGCTATTGGGTAAAAATTCTTCATCTGCAACATTTATTTGATTCGTAGTGTCATAATAATTTTCAAAATTATAAAAGCCAACAATAATGCTATGCGTATTGCTTGTGCTTTGCGCTTTTGTTAAAATGGGTAAGATGATCAATGTTAAAATGGTAAAACACATTAACCAAAACATACGAATACTGAATTTTATTTTTTTCATGATTTTATTTTTCTTTTCAACAGGCAATCAAGGTTTATTTATTTGTATTTGATTGCGTATTTACCGCAAACATTTGCTTTGTTGATTTATTCATATTGTGATTTCAATAAAAGTTCCATCAATGAGCCATCGATTTTGTCGCATCTTATATTTTATCATATTGCTTTATCTGCATCAGCCAATCTTGGCACAGGAGGAGGAGGCCAAAGAAAATATAGGTTTGCAAAACAGGGAGACGCTGATAGAATTTAGCGCCAATTGGGTACCTTCTTTACTGTCGGCATCTTCCTTGCCTATCTATAATTTATCGCAGTTTAATGGATTTGTTTTTAGTTGGGTACCGCGAGGGCAGTCGTCCAATAGGGGTAGTTATATTGATGGGATTAATTGGCAAAGTAAAATTGGTGCCTGGGATTCATTTAATAGTTATGCAGCCTTGTACAAGGCATTTCACTCCATTGATATGGTTTCAAATTTTGAATACTCAAAATTGGGTTTTGGCAATCCTAGTTCGGTCAATTATTTGACAGGGAACACCCGCTTTTTAAAAAAAGCAGTTACCGTAGCAACGCGATTTTCAAATAGCTCCTTTGTATACGAAGGACAATTGCAACTGAACAGCGGACCCCTTAAAAAACAGCGATGGTCCTATCAGTTCAATGCAGTTTTTCAGCAAGCGCCCATGGGTTTAATTCCGAATGGCTTTAAAAAATTGACGGGCATTGCCTTTAGTATTGATAAGCAATTAAAATTGGCGCAATCTATTGGAATGACTATTTGGTGGGATCATGTTGCCCAAGGAAAAATGGCGCCATCCGTACAAGAGGCCTTTGATTTGTCATTACAGCGTAATTATAATCCAAGTTGGGGTTGGTATAAGGGCAAGCCCTTATACCCAAATCAAAAAAGTAGCGATGTTCCGGTGACTTATTTCAGGTATGAAAAAAAATGGCGTGAAAAAGCAATACTACATATGCAAATGGGTTTTGCGGTAGGGGTGCAAAAAAAATACCAAATGGATTGGACCAAAACTTTGGATCCGCGACCAGACTATTATAAATATTTGCCGAGTTATAGTAAGGATAGTTCCTTAAGAAAAAAATTATTGAATTGGTTTGCATCTAATCCGCAAGCGCTACAAATTGATTTTGATCATTTGGAAAAAATTAACCAATCGAATGCCACACACCAATCCTTTTATATCATTAATACCAAAGTGGCTAAGGTGCAGTTATTGCGATTGTCTATGCGATTACAATACCAATTCCCTTTGGAATGGTCGGGTCAAATTGGTTTGCACGCCGCTAAGGATGTCATCAGAAATTATAATGTCATTGAAAATCTTTTGGGCGGGAATTATTTTCTTAATTATAATGGATGGGTGGATGATAATGGATCGACGTCTAATTTTCAAAATGAAATTAGGCGGCCAGACCAAAAAATAAAAGCAGGTCAAACTTGGGGTGGTGATTATGCGTTACAAAATACACAATTACAATTATGGGGGCAACTCCATAAACAAATGGCAAAATATGAATTTGGTTTTTCTTTAAAATTCGAAGACAATCGTTTTAATCGAACGGGCTATAATCAAAATGGATTATTCCCAAGGCAATCACTAGGAGCCTCTTCCTTATTATCATTTCCTTCCTATGGATTGAAGGCCCAATATTTATATAAGTTTTCCGGTCGGTTTTATGCAAAAACAATTTTGTTCCAACAAGCGAATGCGCCTAATGCAAGTGATATTTATTTAGACCCAGCAGTTCATCTAAATACCGCCAGTTTTATTTTGCCTGCATTGCATCGGGGGATCGATCTTGCTTTGTTTTATAGGGGTGTGTACACTAAAATGAATGCGGCCATTTTTTGGCAATCTATTGAAAACGCCAATGAAAAAAACTTATTTTACCATGATCATTTTTTTGCTTTTGTATATGGTATGTTAGGACAAATGAAAACCATACATAAGGGAGTTGAGTTGGGTATGGATACACAGTTTGGCGGGCCATTGCAAGTGTCCGCCGTAAGTAGCTTTGGTAGCTACCTTATTGCAAATAACCCATTGTATGAAATCAGACTGGCGAACGATTTATACAAAGTGGAGTCAGGGGTACTCCAATTGCAAGGACTGCCTGCCAGCTCCAATCCACAATGGGTGCAAGCAATTTCAGTAGAATACCAGCCTGATTATTCAAGTAGGATTTCCATTACGGGTGTGTATTCAATGAAAAGGTCTATTGATTACAATTATTTTAGGCGTTCTATGTTATTGAAAAACCAAATCAACAATGAAGCGCATTGGAATTTGATTCAATCCGAAAATTACTTACCCAATCAATGGGTATTTAATGTATTTATGTCTAAGCAATATGTGTTTAGCTTAAAAAACAGCAAACAGCAAATCAGATTTAGCGCGAGCATAAGAAATGTATTGAATACATTAATTCCTCTTTTTTCATTTGAACAATCTAGGTTTGATTACACCTCATTTCGGCTTGAAAAATTTCCATTAAAATATATGTATGACCAAGGAACTACCTATGCTTTAGGGGCGCAATTACAAATTCAATAAATCTTTTATTAGTCACATTTTTATTCATCCAAAACATTTTTTATGAAAAATCAAAATCGCTACCATTCATTTTTTTATTTATTATTCTTTGTGGGCATGATGTTATTTTCAGCCTGCTTAAAAAAAACGGCGTACGCTGAAAAAGTAATAGGCATTTCATCAGACACTTTAATCACTATAAAAAATTTAAGAAAATTACATATCAATAATCGGGTGGAGCCAATCACAAAATCATGGGTGATAGAAGGGGTGGTAGTGGGCAATGATGAGCACGATAATATTTATAAGTCAATCATTATTCAAGACAGCACTGCGGGAATTGTTTTGTTATTGGATGGAACTAGTTTATATCAAAATTATCCGGTAGGTGCTTTTTTACGCGTGCGTATTCAAAATTTATTTTTAACTGATTACCGTAAAATGCAACAATTGGTGGCAGGGGTGGACACCTCCAATGGAACTCTAGTTACTGGAGGTATACCGGTACCCTTGTTTGAAAAACATATTACCACGCTGTATGATCATTATAAAATTATTCCAATAGAAGTTGCTTTTAAAAACCTAGGAGATTCATTACAGGGGCGATTAATTAAAATAATGAATGTTGAATTTTCGGCAACAGATACGGGGCAAACTTATGCGGATTATAAAAATAAAATAGGGGCCAGCAAGGCTTTGAAATTTTGTACGGGGGGCACCATTTATTTGCGGTCCAGCGGCTATGCCGATTTTGCCGGTATTGCCACCCCCACTGGAAATGGATCCGTTATTGGGATATATTCGGTGTACAATAGTGAAAAGCAATTAATGATTCGTGACACAAGTGACATTTTGTTAAAAAATAAGCGTTGTACTGGGGCAGCCTGGCTGCAAAATTTACCTCGATAGGCTTGATGAAAGACAGTCTGTCAGCATTTGCTTTTTGGTATTTTCTTTGCTATTCAATAGGTAAATGTAATAATTATGCAAAAAGGTCAAATAAGGGTTCAAACGGAGAACATCTTCCCAATTATTAAGAAGTTTCTTTATAGCGATCACGAGATATTTTTAAGAGAGTTAGTGAGTAATGCAGTAGATGCTTCTCAAAAATTGAAAACTTTGAGTGGCAAGGGGGAAGTGAAAGGAACCATTGGGGATTTGAGGGTAGATGTTGTTTTAGATGCCAAGGAAAAAACTTTATCCATTATTGATAATGGTATTGGGATGTCAAGCGCCGAAGTGGACAAGTATATTAATCAAGTGGCATTTAGTGGCGCTGAGGAGTTTGTGACTAAATACAAGGACACAAGCATCATTGGTCATTTTGGTTTAGGTTTTTATAGCTCATTTATGGTGAGTGATAAGGTAGATATTTATAGTAAAAGTCATACAGATACGCCTGGTGTATTTTGGAGTTGTGATGGCAGTACCGAATATGAATTGTATGAAGTAGATTATAGTTCAAGAGGTACAAAAATTGTTTTGCATATCAATGAGGAAAGTGCTGAATTCTTGGATCCGCATCGTGTGAAGTCAATTTTAGACAGATTTTGTAAATTTTTGCCGGTAGCTATTTATTTCACGGATGTAAATGCCGAGAAGAAAGAAGCGACAAAGGAAGAAGGTAAAGCAGAAGTAGTAGAGATTGAAAAGTCAATCAATAATACCAATCCAATTTGGGTGCGTAAACCAGCGGATCTAACCAAAGAAGATTATGAGAAGTTTTATAAGGAGTTGTATCCATTTGGAGAAACCCCTTTATTTTGGATTCATTTAAATGTGGACTATCCATTTAATTTAACGGGCGTATTGTATTTCCCTAAAATCAAACAAAGTTTTGAAATTCAGAAGGATAAAATTCAACTATACTGTAACCAAGTTTTTGTAACAGATGAGGTAAAGGACATTGTTCCTGAATTTTTAATGTTATTACACGGGGTCATTGATAGTCCAGACATTCCATTAAATGTAAGTCGTAGTTATTTACAAGGGGATCCGAATGTGAAAAAAATTAACGCACACATTACCAAAAAAGTAGCGGATAAATTAGAAGAAATATTCAATAGCGAACGTAAGTCATTTGAAGAAAAGTGGGAAAGCTTAGGTTTGTTTGTGAAGTATGGTATGATTACAGACGATAAGTTTTTGGAAAAAGCGAATAAGTTTTTGATCATGGAAGATGCTGCAAGCGCAGGCACTTTTTACACTTTGGATGAATATAAAACGACTACTGCTGCAACACAAAAAAATAAGGAGGGTAAGCAAGTATTACTATACACCACCAATCCAGTGCAACAGGATGCTTTTATTCAAGCTGCAGTAGCAAAAGGATATAAAGTGGTTAAGTTGGAAACCATGGTTGACGCTGCCTTCATTAATAATGTGGAGATGAAATGGGAAGGCGTGCAGTTTGTTCGTGTAGATGCAGATGTGGTTGATAATTTAATTGATAAACAAGAAAACGTAGATTCTATATTGTCAAAAGAGGAAGTGGAGCAAGCCAAAAAATTATTTGAATTCCAAGTACCTGAAATCACATTAACAGTAGAAGTGAAAGGCTTAAGCCAGGATGCGGCACCGATTGTTGCAACACGCCCTGAGTTTATGCGTCGGATGAAAGATATGGCAGGTATGGGCGGCGGCGGAATGACTGCATTTTATGCACAGATGCCAGATGAAGTTCATTTAACAGTGAATGGTAATCACCCCATTTTTCAAACCTTATTAAAGGAGTCGGATGTAGATAAGCAACAAAAGCAAGCGCGTAATTTAGCCGACTTGGCATTGCTTTCACAAGGTTTGCTAAAAGGAGCCGAGTTAACCAACTTTATAAATAGAAGCGTTGATTTATTGAAGTAATATTTTTTTTTCGCAAGTATTTTATTACTGCAATTTTAATATTAAGAAAATAGGGTAAAGCGAAGTAGTTTAAATATTACTTCGCTTTATTATTTTATATAAGTGGGGTAGTTAAGCGGAGGCTTTAATATCGATGACCTGCATTTGCACGGTTTGAGTACCCTGCCATTCATTTAATTGTAATTGAAACACTAGGTCAAAGGGTTTTCCGGACTTAATGAGGTCGATATGTTGGGGCATATTATAGCCGATACCTTTGACTGTATTTTGTCCTTGAATGACATGAAAACTAATATGCGCCTCTTTTACTAATTTGGTATAGCCGGCATCACGAACACTCTTCGCTAAAAATATCGGTCGTACATTATCTGGTCCATAAGGTTCCATTTGACTGATAATTTGAAAAAAGTTCATATTGATGTGATCCAAGGGTAATATGGAATTGATAGCGATTTCAGGGGTCAGCTGTTCAATGGTGATTCTTTCAGCGACTGCATTTTCAAAAGCAATTTTGAACGGTTCAAGTTGATCAACTGCCATGGTCATACCTGCCGCAGCAAAGTGACCACCATAGCCTATTAAATGTGCACGACATGCATGAAGTGCTTCATATAAATTAAATCCCAATACACTGCGCGCGCTTCCGGTAATGACATCTCCACTTTGGGTTAGCACAATGGTAGGTTTGTAATGTTTTTCAATTAATCTACTTGCTACAATACCTACCACGCCTTTATGCCAATGTGCTTGAAAAACCACAGACGATTTTTTGGTTACATGCGCAGGGTCCATTTCAATTTGGAGCAATGCCTCTTCTGAAATACTAGTATCCGCTTCTCGTCTGTCTAAATTATCCTGTTGTAATAAGGAGGCAATGGCTAAAGCGCTTGAATAATCTTTTTCTATAAATAATTGTACTGCTTTTTTTGCGTCATCCATTCTGCCTGCCGCATTAATCCGCGGCGCTACTGCAAAAACTAAGTTGCTAATTTTTAAGGGTGTAATTTGTTTGGCCAATTCCATCAGCGCTAAAATGCCAAAGCAGGGGGATTGATTTACTTTTTGTAAACCATAAAAAGCCAATGTTCTATTTTCATCTGTAAGTGGAACAATATCCGCAGCAATCGCGGTGGCTACTAAATCCAAATATTGCAAATAGGATTCAGGTGGCAAATTATAAGTGTCCGCAAGGGCCGATATTAATTTAAATACCACGCCGCATCCACAAAGTTCTTTGTATGGATAATTGCAATCCACTTGTTTCGGATTAAGGATGGCAATTGCAGGTGGTAAAATGGTGTCAGGTAAATGGTGATCGCAAATAATAAATGCAATACCTAATTCTTTTGCATAAGTGATGAGTTCAATGGATTTAATACCGCAATCCACTGAAATGATTAAATCAATATTATTTTCTTTCGCAAAGTCAATTCCTATTTTAGAAATACCATAGCCCTCTCTATATCTATGTGGAATATAATAATCAATATGGGGCGACAATGTTTTTAAAAACTGGTACAAAGTAGCAACCGAA
>JAURIP010000279.1 GCA_030832695.1 Sediminibacterium sp.
AAAATGATTGGTTACTTGATGATCACTATTAAAACTTTCATAATAATCAATTTCTTCATCTCCATTAAGATCATGCAATTTTACAAGTTGATCTCGGCAGGTAACAAATATTTTTTTATCAACTATTTTAATTCCTAAGGGTTGAAATAGTCCAGAAGCAATTCTTTTCCAAGTTAATTTTCCTTCCTGTTGCAATATGCCTTCTACCAACCAAACATCTCCATCGGTGGAACAGATGACTGCTTTATTTCTGTCCGCTAAAAAATCGATACCACTTAATCGCATTTGATTTTTCCATGGGCTTTGGTAGGGCAGTTCCATTCGGTCCACTTTAAATACCCCTGCTTGAGTTCCTTTAGTAATATTTGTTGTTAATTTTTGTGCATATTGTGGTGTACCTCCATTAGTATATGTTGTAAGGTTTTCTGGTTTTTTTGAATTTTTTGATAATTCTTCAAAATTGATAATTTTTTTATTTGCGATTAGTAGTTTGATATTTATTTTTTTGGCAGCAGGAATAGTTAATACAAAAAAGCCATTTTCTTTTTTTATTTTAGCATCAGTTCCAATGAGTGCAACATTTGTATTGATGGGTGCGATCCTCATTTTTAAGTTAGTGGTTGAAGCGGACATATTTAAAGTGCGCGCGAAAATTGGCATTTCATTTGTGCCTTCTAATGATAATTTTTCAAGTACTTCTGAATTACCCACTTTATAGGAGATGATGAGTTTATCTTGATAGTGATAAAGCCCTTTATACTGTGCCCATGTTCTAGGTAAAGGTCCAAATCTTCTATTATCCACTGCTTTAAACCGGGTATCTACAAATGAACCGTCTATTGGATTTGCCCAACTTGGACCCACGGGTGTAGCATATTGTAATTCCCCAATGGTTCGAGGTGAAATATTATGTTGCCCATTAAAAAGAATTCCTTCCCAGTCAATAAATCCTTTTCCTGTCCACGCGCCTGCAATACGCATTAAATCATGATCAAATATCATCCACGCTTTTCCTGCGGCAATACCACCTGAACCCTCATCTAAACGAACAGCAATTCCTTTGTATGCGAAATTGGCATTAACTAAATTTTCATTTTTTAATGGAGAAGGACCTCTTGAAATTTCTCTCGGCTTGGCATTGGCTTCAACTAATTCGTAGGTATTGATTAAAAAATTTCCATAATCCATTTCAGCCCAACCTTCTTTTTTAATACTAGTTGGCCCTGTTGATTTACCAGTGGGCAAACTAGCTAAATAATTGGAATCAATATTAAAGTAAGCAGTCTTGTTTTGTTTTAAAATAAATTCTTCTCTTATATATTGAATGACATTATATTTTTCAGTAGGTGTTAATGTAGTTTGAGGAGGCATTCCGCCATAACCTCTTGTTAAAGTTTGGTATATGGAATAAGGATCTTTACCCACTTTAAATTGATCCTTCCAATATTTAAATGCAGTAGGTAAGGAGCCTTCCTGTTTAGGGGTGCCATGGCAATTAATACAATTGCTATTGTATATTTTTTTCCCATCCATAAATGCCTCCTCTTGATTGCGTAGTATGGTGTTTAGTATCCCTTTGTGATCAATATCTTTTTCATATGCAGGCAACATGGATTCCTCCATGATGAATGTAACTTTAGGAGGGTTGAAAGTATTGTTATTACATGCAGCAACTATAATAATGAAGCTAATTATGATAGGGTACTTTTTATTTATAATTGACATAGGGGTCGCGTTTAAATAAGTATTTGTAAAGGGTTATACTTTATCTTACTAAATATACTAAATATTCTATCATAGTAAACTTTATAATCATGTATAAATTAGATCTATTACCGAACGCTAGGGTAAAACGAAGCTTTGATTATATCAAAATCAACAAATATTTTATATATTTAAACAGTTTATAAAGCGGGGTTTATCCCTAATCGGTTTACTATGAAAAATAGAATTAGTATTGTTTTTATCCTAGTATTGTTATTACAATATTCATTTATTCAAGCGCAAAATTGGGCGCCTGTTCCTGGCCAAATAATGACAAACTGGGCCAATGATGTCACCCCCGAAAATGTATGGAAGGAATACCCAAGACCACAAATGGTACGTACCGATTGGCTAAATTTAAATGGCTTATGGGATTTTGAAATTACGGAACGTGATACGAATAAAATAGCGATTAATTATGCTCGAAAAATTTTAGTTCCGTTTTGTGTTGAGTCAGCACTCTCTGGAATTAAAGAAACGATTACGGGCAAGCAACAAATGATATATCGACGTTTTTTTTCTATCCCATCTCATTGGAATCAAAAACATTTGATTTTGCATTTTGAAGCTGTGGATTATGAAGCCAAAGTTTGGGTGGATGGAAAATATGTAGGTATACATAAAGGGGGATATGATCATTTTCAATTTGATATTGCTGGATTTTTAAACAAGGACGAAAAGCATGAAATTAAATTAGTAGTGTGGGATCCAACCAATGAGGGGTCGCAACCAATTGGTAAGCAAGCATTACCTGCCATTAGGAATAGGACTAAGTATACTGCAACTAGTGGAATTTGGCAAACGGTATGGTTAGAGCCTACTAATGAGGTAGCGATTGAAAGTATAAAAATCATTCCCAATATTGATAACGGAACTATATCATTGCAAACCAAAGTAGTTGGTGCAACGCAAGGTGCTCGTATAAAAATTCAAGCTTTTGATCAAGGGAAGGAAATCGCAAGTTCAATTGCTGCAATTGGTGAACCTGTTTCTTTACAATTAAATCAACCAAAGTTGTGGAGTCCTACAAATCCCTTTTTATATGATTTTAAATTGAGTTTGATAAATGATGGGAAAGTAGTGGATGAGGTAAGTAGTTATTTTGGGATGCGTAAAATTTCAATGGG
>JAURIP010000290.1 GCA_030832695.1 Sediminibacterium sp.
ATTTGGATAAGTCGCTAAAAATAAAGTTTCATCAATGGCTGCTTTTTCCACTAAGCCCACTTTCGTAATTAATAGTTTAAAGTATTTATCTGTGTCTTCCTTAGTGATACCAAGGTCGCCCACAATTACTTCAAGTTCCTTATCCGCAAAGGCTTTGCTTAATTGGATGGTATGTGTATCGTCCGTTTTGCTACCCAATAATTTTTTTCGAGTGGCTGCTGTAAAATATTTAATCAATAAAGAGTTATCCTTTTTAATGCCACCTTCTACTTCGTTCCCGTCTTTGTCTGATTCAATGAATGTTACATTCAAAACATTTTCTTCTGTGTCGGCTGTTGCAGGCTCGATCATTTTACCATTGCGTGTTTGAATACGATCTACTTCATTTTGAATCATTTCATCCGTGACTGCTACTTTATAGCGCTTCACTTTTATATCTTTTGTTTTTATTTCAAAATTGGGTTTTAGTCCAATTTCAAAAGCAAAATCATAAGTTCCAGGATGATTAAAATCCATATTAGCTAATTGGGAATCCAATGGGAGGGGTTGTGCAAAAATTTCAATTTTTTCTGCAGACAGATATTGATTTAATTCAGCCTCCACTTTCTTTAACACCTCATCCGTGAAAACAGATTGCCCGTACATTTTTTTAATCATACTTGCTGGCACCATCCCTTTTCTAAAGCCAGGGATATTTGCCGTTTTAGCATGTTTTTTCAATATCGCTTCAAATCCACCCAAGTAGTCGGTAGGCGTTAAATTAACGGTTAGTTTGTCATTTAAAAGGCCAATGTTCTCTCTTTTTATGCTTGCCATAATCTTATCTTTTTTACTAGTAATTTCTAGGGTTTAAGGGGGGCAAAGGTATGTTTTTGCACCTAAAAAACAGCTAATTATATAAAAAAGCCCCTCAAAATTTAATCTGAAAGGGCTTTTTTTAGTGATTGTGCGGATGGAGGGGGTCGAACCCACACGCCTCGCGGCGCTAGATCCTAAGTCTAGTGCGTCTGCCAATTTCGCCACATCCGCTTAGGGGTTGCAAACTTAATTGATTTTTTTAATTTTTCGGGGACTTTTTAAAGTCTTGTTAGAGGCTTGGGAGTAAACCTACAATTTTCTCCAGGTATAATTGATCTATTTCGTCAAAATCGGATAAATGCGCGCTGTCCACATCTAAAACACCCACTATATTTCCTTGATGATAAATTGGCACAACGATTTCTGATTTGGAAGCGCTACTACAAGCAATATGTCCAGGAAATTTTTCTACATCGGCTACAATAATAGTTGCTCCTTTTTCCCAAGCACCGCCACAAACACCTCTTCCTTTTTTAATGCGCGTACAAGCAACGGGTCCTTGAAATGGTCCCAATACTAACTCATCGTCATGTATCCAATAAAATCCAACCCACCACCAATTGAATTGTTCTTTTAATGCCGCGCTAATATTGGCGAGGTTAGCAATTAAATTAGTTTCACCATACAATAATCCTTCAATTTGAGGAATTAATGCTTCGTATTGTTCTTGTTTAGTTCCTGTGTGTATATTTAAATCTTCTGCCATAATTAACTACAAATTTTAAATGCTAGTTGGTGTTGCTGTTAAAAATAGATTTTAATTCTTTTCTTTCGATTCTTGCTACAAATAAAATAAATGCAATAAGTAAAACAGTTGCAAATAAATAATTAAATGGTGCATTATTTGAAATTTGATGCACACCAGTATTAATTGCAAACAGGATTAGGGTAATCACAAAATAAGCAATTAATTTTTTTGTAGCGTAAGGGATTGGGTACACTTTTTGCCCCCACTTGTAACTAATCACCATCATGGTCCCATAACAGAAAAAAGTTGCCCAAGCACTTGCCATAAATCCAAAATAGGGAATGGCTAAATAATTAATCGTAATGGTGATAATGGCGCCAATAATGGTTATCCAAGCACCTGCCATTGTTTTATTGCTTAATTTATACCAAATACTCAGGTTGTAGTAAATGCCTAAAAATATATTTGCCAAAAGTAAAATAGGCACCACTTTTAATCCCACATACATGGCCGGATTACGAATAAACGCTTTCCAAATATCTAAATAAAGTGCGACCATTAAAAACATGATACATAAAGTGATGACAAAAAATTTCATCACCCTTGCATAGGTTTTTGGTGCATTGTCCGTATCCGCTTGCTTAAAGAAAAAAGGTTCAGCGCCCATTCTAAATGCTTGTACTGAAATAGTAATTAATATAGATAGTTTATAACAGGCACTGTAAATGCCAACAATCGCTTTGTTTGCCTCCGGGGAGCCGCCTGGCGCCCACCAACCTAACATAATTCTATCTAAAGTTTCATTGACCATACCGCCTAACCCAACTAAAATTAAGGGTAGTGCGTAAATCATCATTTGCTTCCATAAATCAAAATCAAATGAAAAGCGTAATGCACTAATTTCTTTTCTCAATAATAATAAAACAAAAACATTTTGAATAATGCCTGCAACTAAAATATAACCCACGGACCATTCCGGTTTGTAAAAGCTGGCAATAAAACTGGTCGCATGCGTTTGAACATATTGCGGCAAAACACTAATTAAAAAATAAGTAGCTGCTATATTCAAAATAATACCGCCTATTTTAACAAAAGCAAACTTTTTAGGTTTTTCTTGTAAGCGTAATCTTGAAAAAGGAATGGTGGTAAGTGCATCTAATCCTACAACCCATGCCATTAATGTAATGTATTCGGGATGTGCAGTGATTTGCAAAAGTTGGGCAATAGGAGCGCTCCAATAAATAAGTCCCATTAATAC
>JAURIP010000048.1 GCA_030832695.1 Sediminibacterium sp.
AATGGTATCCCCATTTTTTACTTGTTGCATATTGTTTTATTTTTAATAAAGCACCTAGGGTGCAAAGCGCAAAAGTACATAATTATGACAGATAAACTAACTTTGCCCCATGGACAATAAACCAAGGATTGTTTTTATGGGAACCCCGGCATTTGCAGTGGCATCTTTAAATGCATTACTGCAAGCCAAAATGAATGTGGTGGGCGTAGTTACTGCGCCGGATAAGCCAGCTGGTAGGGGCATGCAGCTGCAACAAAGCGCGGTTAAACAATTTGCCCTAGCCCATGACTTACCTATTTTGCAACCTGAAAAATTAAAATCTCCCGAGTTTTTTGAAGCATTAAAACAATGGAAACCGGACCTGCAAGTAGTCGTAGCTTTTAGAATGTTACCGGAGCAAATTTGGTCCTTCCCTCCCATGGGAACCTTAAATGTACATGGCTCATTATTGCCACAATACCGTGGCGCTGCGCCTATCAATTGGGCAATCATCAATGGTGAAAAAGAAACAGGCGTCACTACATTTCAATTACAACATGCAATTGATACTGGTGCCATTTTATTACAGGACCGCATCCCTATTGCGCCTAATCATACCGCTGGCGAAATACATGACACCATGATGGAAGTGGGAGCTCAATTATTAGTAAAAACATTGCATGGATTATTTGACAACAGCATTAAAGCAGTAGCACAGGAACAAGTAATAGGCAATGAAGCACTCAAGCACGCACCAAAGATTTTTACCAAGGATTGTGAAATAGATTGGGACAAGTCATGTGCCGCTATACATAATTTAATAAGAGGATTGGCCCCTTTCCCTGGCGCTATTACCAAGATTGATGGAAAAATTGTAAAACTTTTTTTAACGCAAGCGATCGACGCAACCCCCACCGAAGCCCCTGGCAGTTTTATAACAGACGGAAAAAATTTTGCAAAAATTGCATGTAAGGATGGCTATATTGAACTTGCTGATATTCAATGGGAAGGTAAAAAGCGGATGCCAATTATTGATTTTTTAAGGGGCTATCGAAAACCAGGGTAAAATTAATATTTAATTTAGTGGCGCACTAATAAGAACACCCAAGGGTACAAGTAGATTTATTTCAACGCATTATTAAAATCTTCCAATGTTACAATACCTTGGTGCCTCCATGTTTCTTTGCCATCTTTAAAAATGATAAAATTTGGAAGCCCTTCAGAATGTAATGCTTTCATAACGTCAATATCATTACCGCCATCCACTGCTAAAAAATAAAAGGGATTTGCTGGTTGTTTTTTTAATGCTTCTAAAACCGGCAACATTTTTCGACAAGGCGGACACCAATCAGCGCCAACATCCACCAACACTATTTTATTCGATGCAATAATTTTTTCCAAATCCAGCACACGCATTTGAGGAACATCACCAGCTCCATCCACTGGAAATCCGTTCATTTTCCAGTTACTCATGCCGCCTTCCAAATTGATTACTTTATACCCTTTTTCAATAAGAAAAGCTTGTGCTGAGGCACTTCGACCACCCGCTTGACAATACACATAAATAGGCTGGCTTTTGTCTAAATGCTGTGTTCGATCTGCAAATTCAGTTTTATCCATCCAGTTCGCTTGCAATGCATGGGAAATATGACCGCCATTAAATTCATTCGCAGTGCGAACATCTAATACTTGAACCCCTTTCGTAGCAATGGCTTGTTTGAAAGAAGCCGCAGCAATGGTTTCGCCATTATTTGAACTTGACGTTACTGCTTGCGCCCCATTCGAGTTGGACTGTCCACAACTTATTAAAACAAATCCCATAAACATAAGGGATACCAATAATTTACATTTCATAAAATAGAATTAATAAGTGACGGTAATTTGAAAAGTTTTATTAGTGATCCCTAAAATTGCAGCAGCAGCATCACTCAATCTATATTGAATTGAATTACTTACTTCCGGAAGCGCGTTAATCACTTTGGCACAAATGGTTTTGAAATCGGTGGTGGTAATTTTTACAATAGTTCCAACGGGGATTTCATTGGTCAATATATAAAACTTTTTATCCTGCCACCCACTGATACTTTTAAATACGGAAGCAGTGCCATCTAATGTTTGAAAAGATGCCGATTTTTTTTGATCTGAAAATAATGTTGCAAAATAACCCTCATCCACTTTTGTT
The DNA here is from genome assembly GCA_030832695.1 of Sediminibacterium sp. Next base: position 2,162 of record JAURIP010000048.1, read on the forward strand.
GTATTTGTCCCGTCCCTTTGATGACTTATTAATGCATTATGAATACTATCGTTGACTCTTGCTTTTTCTTTATTTGAAGAAATTACTTGCAAAGTGTTTTGACGAACCGTATCCACTTTTTTAACCGCCATATACTTGGATCGGTAACGAGATTTTCGTTTTACACTCCCCTTTTTATAAGTGGCTCTTTTTCGAATTGATTTTTTGGGACTGATTTTATTTTTTGCGGTTGCCGTTTTTACACTACTGCCTTTTTTTGCAACAGTAACTGCTGCTTTCTTTATAACAGTGGTCGATGGTTTTTTTGCAACAGTTACCGCTCCCTTTTTTGGAGTTACTTTTTTACTTGTCGTGGCCGTTTTTTTTTGGGGTACCTGTTTTTTGGCTGATTTTACTTGCAAAGGGGCAATACTATACCCAGGAGCAAAAGCGCTCACTATGAACAAGAACAATAAAATGCCATATTTAAACATACCGCAAAGGTACAAAAATCAAGTGCAAAGAAAAGGCTAAAAGTTAGTATGTGTATTAAATAATATGTGTAAGTCCTAGTAATTCAATATTCTCCATTCATTTGGATAGTAATTATTCGCTCTATTGGGCAACAATTTGGCCCACCCAAGTGCAATACTTTGGTACTTAATCAAATGCCAACCCACATTTCCATCTAATTGTACCTCTGCGCGTCTTAAGTAATTGAGCGCGGTTTCGGACCCTACTTCGAGTGTTTGATAAGGCAAATTGGACCAATAGCTCATTGCCAACGCATGGGAAGGAATAAAGTCCTTCCCTTTAACAGCACCCAAGTCTAAGCCCAATTTTTTTACATATAGGTTACTCAAAATGGACAAAATAGCCGGTTCAAATAAATTTGGAATGGCGATCATACTATTTTGATGTGATAAGTATTGATGCGTTGCAGGTAATTCAAAAAATGATTTTGCGACGGATAATTCATTCTTTGACAAGGGGGTAAATTTAAATGAATCTGAAGTACTAGTGTTTTGAACTGCTCCTTCTTTTTTAAAAACAGAAATAAAAAAACCTTCCCCTTTTATTTTATCAGGATAAAATCTAAATCCTTGACATTGCTGTTCAGGACTTTCACAGGAAATAATATTCCATGATGCTGGCACTGGAATTTTAATATTCACCATCCCTGGTAAATTTGCAATTTGATCCATTATCTTTTCATCTTCTTCAAAGGAATAAGAACAAGTTGAATAAATCAAATAACCCCCTTCTTTTAAAGTATCTAAGGACTCTTCAATAATGCGTTGTTGCCTTAAACTACAATGTTGCACATTATCCAAACTCCATTCTGAAATTGCAGAAATATCTTTTCGAAATAAGCCACTGCCACTACAAGGTGCATCAATCAATACTAAATCAAAAAAAGCAGGCAAGGCTTTAAAATGCCCTGGATCATTCTGCGTGACAATCATATTATCCGCACCCCATTTTGTAATATTTTCCACCAAGATGGCATTACGGCCTTTGATGGTTTCATTGGCAACCACCAAGCCATCCTTAAACCAGTTTGCTAATAAAGTACTTTTTCCGCCAGGTGCTGCACATAAATCAAGCACAATAGATGTTGTATTCATATTTAATTGATCCAACAAATATTGTATAAACATACTGCTTGCCTCCTGCACATAGTAAGCACCCGCATGCCATAAGGGATCTAACACAAATAGCGGACGCTCACTTAAATAAACCCCTTGAGCACACCACGACACTGGTGTAGTTGCGTTTAAAAAAGGATGTGTATGTAAATCAAACTGCTTGTACTTATTTAATCTAACCGACGTAATTTGTTCCCCTTGGGCATGGACTTGCTCAAAAGCGTTTTTATCAAACCCTGGCAAGCCCTCCAATGAATCTAAAAATGGTTTAGGTAACAAGTTTGTTTGTATTTTAAATTAATATCGAATTGTAAAATGTTGTTTCTCTTTGTTTTCTTTTCTAAAAAAAACAATGCCTACATAAAATAAATCAATGGTTAAAGTAACTGCTTTATGATTTTTAATTTCATTCCACGCTTTTTCCATTTCACTACTCCAATATATGTCATCAAAAATTAAAATAGACTGTTCATTCACTTTACTTAATAGAAGTTCAAAATATTGCATCGTAGGGGCATAACGATGATTGCCATCAATATACACCATGCCTACCTGCGTTATTGCGTTTAAATAAATAGGCAAGCTTGTGGCAAAATCGCCTTCCATGATTTGTATATTTTTCAATTGCAATAAATCAAAGGTCCCCAGCGCTTCTTGGGCAATTGCAGGCGCGCCTTCCATGGTGACTAAAGTTTGATGAGGCATTGACATTGCTAAATAACTCGATGTAATGCCAAAGGAAGTACCCATTTCTAAAATATTGCTGGGATTAAAATAAACCCCCATCTTATACAACAACTGGCTTATCTTTTTTTGCTTAAGTGCCGATTTCGCAATGACACTGATTGACCTTATTTTAAATTCAGATTGCCTTGAACCTGCACCTCGATCTACTACTTCAATCACGTTAGTATTTGCTTCCAATGACTTTCGACGCGCCTCAATGGCTGCGACATTTTCGGGCGTATTTTTTTTGTTTAAAATTTTAGTGACAAACTCATAAACAAAAGGGGAATGTATGCCATGTCCTTTGCCGTTGGAGGCGGTAAAGAAATACTTAATAAATTTAAAAGCGAGTTGGGCGTTTGAATGCATATTTTATTTTCTTTGCCAACATTCAATATCGAACGAAAAAGAATGCTTCTCGTCACTATTATAAAAAGTGGATCCCGTCTTTTCCCAGTCATTGTTTAAAGTTGGGAAAAAAGCATCTCCTTCAATAGTAGTATGCACCCTTGTTAGCATAATTGTTTTCGCCAATGGCATAGCAAGTTCATAAATTTGACCGCCGCCAATAACCATCATTTGTTTATAGTCCTGTTGTTCCGCAATTTGGATTGCCTCCTGCAAGGAATGAACCAATGTCGCCCCATTGGTTTTAATATTTTTTTGATTCGATAAAATTAAATTCAATCGCCCAGGCAATAACTTACTTCCCAAAGATTCAAAAGTTTTTCGCCCCATAACTATGGGCAAGCCCCAAGTGGTATTTTTAAAAAAGCGCATATCCTTAGGCAAATGCCATATCAATTGATTATCTTTTCCAATCACATTATTGTCAGACGCAGCGACCACTAAGGTAATATTCATAATGCTAAATTTTATACTGCTACAGGCGCTTTAATAGAAGGATGTGATTGGTAATCTTCCAAGGTAAAATCGCTAAACTCAAAAGAGAAAATATCTTTTACTGCTGGATTTATTTTCATGTTGGGTAAAGGGAAAGTGGTTCTAGACAATTGCAATTCTGCTTGTTCTATATGATTGTTATACAAATGAACATCACCAAAGCTATGCACAAAATCACCATATTGTAAATCGCACACCTGTGCAACCATCATAGTTAATAAAGCATAAGAAGCAATATTAAAAGGTACGCCTAAAAACACATCCGCACTTCGCTGGTATAATTGACAACTCAATTTTCCATCCGCAACATAAAACTGAAACATATTATGACAAGGCATCAATGCCATCTTTGATAAATCACCCACATTCCATGCGCTCACAATTAAACGTCTACTATCGGGCGTGGTTTTAATTTGATGAATTAAATCTTTTATTTGATCAACTACTACGCCATTCGCTCCTTCCCAACTGCGCCATTGTTTTCCATACACTGGACCGAGGTCCCCATTTTCATTCGCCCATTCGTCCCATATACGAACCCCGTTATCTTTTAAATATTTAATATTGGTATCCCCTTTTAAAAACCATAACAATTCGTAGATGATACTTTTAAGATGTAACTTTTTTGTGGTGACCAAAGGGAAGCCTTTGGACAAATCAAATCGCAGTTGATATCCAAAACAACTTTTGGTTCCTGTACCTGTTCGATCGGTTTTAGGAGTGCCTTCGTCAATAATGTGTTGTAATAAATTCAGGTATTGTTGCATAGTGCAATTTACAACCAATACCCATTATGTAGAAATCATTTTTTTGCCTTTCTTCTAGCCAATTCCTTTCGGATTAACAATAATTCACGGCTAGTTTGACCATTTACGCTTGAATTTTCCTGCGCACGACGCATCAAGTAAGGAATTACATCCTGAATGGGTCCAAATGGGAGATATTTGCTGACATTGTAATTTTCTAATGCCATATTAAAACTGATATGATCACTCATTCCAAACAATTGTGAAAAGTGTACTTTATTATCATTATTTGACATGCCTAGTTCCTGCATTTTGGTGACAATATTTAAATTGCTCTGTTCATTATGCGAAGCTAAAATCAAGGAAATATTTTCTTTGTTTTGAATACAATACAATGCAGCAGCATCAAAATCGATATCTGTTGCATTTTTATCATGATGAATTGGTGAAGGATAATTCATTGCCAAAGCGCGTTCTCTTTCTTTTTCCATATACGCCCCACGAACTAATTTGACTCCCAATAAAAAATTGCCTTCCACTGCAAGCTGATGCGAAATTTTTAAAAAATGTAAGCGATCGTGACGATATAATTGATAAGTATTATACACCACTACTTTTTCTTTGTTGTACACGCCCATTAATTCAATGGCCAAACGATCAATAGGATCCTGAATCCAAGTTTCTTCAGCATCTATTAAAATACCAATGCCTTTTTCATTGGCGACATCACAAATAGCATACATCCTTTCTCTCACCCTATCCCACTCGGTAGTTTGGCTTTCGCTATCATGAATACCACTTCGTAATCGAGGAGCTTCGTTCAAAGTTTCCAATAAATTCATGCTGGCCAAACCTGTTAATTTTACACTAACAAACGGCACATTTTTTTCAGTTGCAGCGAATTCAACTGCTTCAATAATTTTTTCGGTGACTGCATCAAAATTTTCTTCCCCGTCTTTTGCTTCCACCCCATAATCCAAAATAACTTGCACCCCATAAGATCCCAATTGCTTGGTCACCCTTGCTGAATCTTCTAATGTTTCACCACCAACAAATTGTTTGAAAATGGTACTACGAATAATGCCGTTAACGGGCAACCCCGACTTCATTAAAAAAGGAGTCACATTGGTTGCAATAGATACAATTAATGGGCTTTGAATTACAGTAAATAAAAAATTGGCTTTACGTAAATCGGCATTTGACTTGTAGGCAAATGCATTTTGGGTATTATCTAAAGATAGGTTCATACTAACGTTCATTCGTGCTGCAAATATCGGTGGTTCTGCTTATACTTCAAAAGAATAAACAAGCTAAATTGCTTGATGGTTAAAGGGTTGCAAAACCATTTCACTTACCACGCCAGAACTAGGCTGTTGACACAAAAACCAAATGGATTTTGCAGCTTCCTCCGCTTGTATCATTTTATCTCTTTGTACTCTTAAATCAATATTATCCCAGAATGGAGAATCTACGCCGCCGAGATAAACTTGTGTGATGCGTATTTCAGTTCGTTTCAACTCCTCTCTAATGGATTGCATCATTCCTACCAACGCATATTTACTTGCGCAATAGGCGGCAGCCCCTGACATGGGGATTTTACCTAATATACCAGGAATATTGATAATAAGTCCTTTTTTTACTTCTATCATTTTAGGTAAAATTGCCTTTACTATTTCAAAAGTGCTCAATACATTTACTTGGTAGGACAATTGCATATCTGATACCTCCAATTGATTCAATGGTTTAATAATGCCAATGCCCGCAGCATTAATATATATATCAAATGACTCGTTTTCGATTTTTTTTACAAAGTTTTGAACTGAATCGGAATTTGACAAATCCACTTCCAATATTTGCGATGCCGGCAATTGATTAGTTTCAGCTATTAAGTTTAATTTAGCGAATTGACGCCCTGCGATCCATACTTGCGCACCACTATTATAAATTAGCTTAACTAAATGGGCACCAATACCTCCTGTTGCCCCCACAATGAGTACTTTTTTATTTTTTAAACTATCCATATAAATTTGCTATGTTTCTAAAATAACAAAGCAGCAGTCAAATTGTTTAAATAAACAATGTAAATTTACCTGCAACTTAAAAAATAGTTAATTGAAAATTGTAGCCACCCATATTTACCAATTCAAAATTCCAATGGTCCCTTTTACCATTGCTACAGGGACCATGCATTACGCACAAAATATACTCATTAAAGTAATGACCGATGAGGGTATTATTGGTTATGGCGAGTGCTCGGCTTTCCCCATGATTGTGGGTGAAACACAACAAAGCTGCTATCTATTAGCCACGGATTTTGCCAACTATTGGAAAGGTAAAAATCCATTAGCAATTACGGAACGACTTAATGAACTGGATTTGATAATTGCTGGAAACTATACTGCAAAAAGCGCATTTGATATGGCCTTGTATGACATTGCAGCAAAGGCAGCTAATCAACCATTGTATGCTTTTTTAGGCGGCAGCCAAAAACCCATTGAATCCGATTTGACCATTGGTATTGACAGCCCTCAAAAAATGGCGGCACAAGCCATTGATTTTGTCGCAAAAGGCGTGCGCATTATTAAAGTGAAACTAGGAAAACATCCAATCGAGGATGTGGAAAGAATTAAAGCAATAAGAACTGCTATTGGAGATAAAATTATTTTACGTATTGATGCGAATCAAGGCTGGTCATCCGATGATGCATTAGGTGTATTAACAAATCTGTCAAAATATACTATTGAATTTTGCGAACAACCCATGCATAAGTACGAGGACGACTTTTTACCTGCGCTATGCAAGGCTTCCCCTATAAAAATAATGGCCGACGAATCGGTATTTACACAACATGATGCACGTAAACTGATTGCACAAAAAGCATGCGATTCCATTAATATCAAATTTTCAAAAAGTGGCGGCATTCAAG
>JAURIP010000227.1 GCA_030832695.1 Sediminibacterium sp.
CTTCATCCTCCCCTATACAAATCATAGTTACTAAATTCCCTTGGGAATTGATGGTGTAACTAAATTGTCCGTTTTGATTAGCCCCTTTTTTAATTAATTTAATATTAAAGATGCTTTGATGAATACGACTATTAAATATGGCAACCTTGAGGTATTTAGAAAATTCAGTTTTAGCAAAATTTAATTTAGTCGTATCAGCATTTCCCTCATGGCTATAGTTAATGACCAACTGAGCATTAAGGGAAGTGTTCAATAAAACTAAACACAAGAATAATGTTAATTTTCTAAGCATTTCTTTTAAATTTAGAACTTTTCAGTAATTACTTTTAAAATTGATTGGCTTAAAATTATATTAAAATAGCATTAAAATATATTTTCAATAAAATATGAAAATTTCAACCAATTATTTACTTTCCTGTGATTTAAAAAACGCTATCATTTTATCATACAACTGACCTGCTGTTTTTTTATAATTTTTCATATTCAACACATTCATTTTTTCTAGCGGATCCTTGGATAAGTCATACAATTCCTGTGCGTAAATTTTATTAGCGCTAAATGGAGCTGTAGTTGTAAAATCGTTCATCCAAATGGTGTATCGATATTTTTCCGTTCGTAAACTATATCCCATTAATTTATTTTTCGAAAAGCCTGTTTTTTTAAATTCAACTTTATTTAAGTTTCGAGGATACTGACTAACGGAAAAGTGCTTAACCTGGCTTTTTTTATTCTGCATTAATGGTTTTAAACTTTTACCTTGCAATTGTGCAGGAATTGGCACATTTGCTAAATCACAAATAGTTGGAAAAATATCCAAATGCTCTGTTACTGAATTTGTTTTCCCGGATTTATACCCTGGTGCAGCAATGATCAATGGCGCACGCGTTGCTTGCTCTAGGTTGGTATGTTTTTCCCAAAGATCATGATCTCCTAAATGCCAGCCATGATCGCCCCACAACACAATAACTGTATTGTTTAAAGTACCAAGTGAATCTAATGTATTTAATAAAATACCCACCTGCGCATCCATATAAGACACTGAAGCATAATATCCATGAATGAGCTCTTTTTGTTTGTCCTCTTTTAAATATATATGTGCATCTGTCCCTTCACTAGTTGCAAACTCAGGTATATCTGTATAATTTCTTAATTCCCCTGATTTATGATAAGCAATTTCAGGCGCATCTTTTGCATGTTCACGAAATTCAGCTAAAGGCAAACTTGCACGATCATACAAATCCCAGTATTTCTTTGGCGCTACAAAAGGTAGATGTGGCTTATGAAAACCTACTGCCATAAAATAGGGTTTATTTGCCATAGTTAGTTGAACAATTTTTTCTTTTGCAAGCAATGCAATAACTCCATCTTCATAAGCATTGTCTGGAACATCGATGCATTCTGTGGCGGGACCTTTGAGGCTTGTAGGAATTTCATCATCCGCTTCTCCAGGTTTAATTTCTTTTTTTCTTTTGACAACAAATAATAATTTGGTTGCTGGTTTTTGATATTGATTATTTGCAGGAGTTCCCAACCCGTTTGCGTAATCGGAAGGCTTTGCAACTAAGTAGGTATCATTCCAGGAAATTGGATCAATTTTTTTTATGGCGCTACTAGGATGATAAATTTTGCCAGTTCCAACAGTTGTATATCCTTGTGAAATTAAATATTGCGGCAATGTTAAAATATCTGGATTCATATCACGCATCTGTGTTTTTAAATCCCAAATTTTAGTGATATCAGGACGCAACCCCGTCATTAAACTTGCACGCGTTGGACCGCAAACAGCCTGTTGACAATAATTGCGCATAAATACGGTGCTCATTTTAGCAAGACGATCAATATTAGGTGTCTTTACGATCTTATTGCCATAAGCCCCTATTTCAGGCTTTAAGTCATCTACTGCTATAAAAAGGATATTGGGTTTGCTATTTGTTTGCGCATAGGATACTTTAGTACCCATACAAAAAACTAAAATTAAAAAAAGAAGTGCTTTTTTCATTATAAAATTATTCATGATTAAAATTAAATATTTAATTATTAGTAATCCAAAGAAGTGGATTTCTTATGGGTAAATTTCTGATGACTTCGGCGGTCGTAGGAAAATGTTCCAATTTTGACCAAGTAGTTAGCCAATCTTGATTACCATAGGCTGTATAGCCAAATAGTAAAAAAGGATGAGCAACAGGCCAGTTTTCCCAATACATGATATCCTTAGGAAGGGTCCAACTATTTTTATTTGCAACAAAGGGATATAAAAATTCGATGCCCTTTTTCAAACTTACTCCATTAGCGGTTTTAAATTCCCACAAATTATTTTCTTTGGTAGATAACACATGTGCTAATGTATACATGGCATCTAAATTAAAAAGCGAATACCCGTATGGCTTTGTCCGCTTTAGTTCCAAAGGGAAACTGCCATTCAAATCCATTTGTGAAGGAAGTAGCAGGGTTTTAAAGCGGTTATCACAATAATTAAGTAGCGTTTTGTCATTAACTAACTTAGCAAAAACAGCTACTTGCATCGTCCAACAAGTACCATGATTATTTTTCGCTTCTCTTTCATCAATACCATAGGGATGCGTGGTCACCCATTGTAAATATTGTTGAAACCATTTTTTTATTTCAATTAAGTCCTCCGCTTTAATTGCATGTTGCTTTTCTAAAACCATAATACTTTGAGCAACTTCCATCATTTGAATCATATCAATGATTCCTACACCCCTACCCGTTACCTTTCCTTTGATAGCTTGTGCATATAATAAAGAAGGGTTCATTTTGGTTGCGGTATCCACGAACCATGCTTTACAATGTTGTATCGCTTTAACCGCATATTTGTTGTCCTTAGTTAAAAGATAGGCAGATGTTAGATTACCCACCATTTGACTAAAGCGAATCATTGCAAGACGATGCTCGGAAAAATTAGCTGGATTGGTTTGACCGTCCTTTTGAATATAAGGACCCGATGGATTTAATGCATCAGGCCACCAATAATCTGCTTCTGAAAAAAAATCATGCCCGCCGCCCGCCGATCGCTCACTATGAAATGCGGTAACAGTGATGGGCTTTGATTTTAAATCCTCATTCGCCTTGATTAAAATTTCTTTAGAGAGTAATTGACCCGCTTTTTTAAATAAAATGGGTTGTGCCTTCATCGATGATGAAAACAGAAAAGAGACGATAAATAAAATGAATAAATTTTTCATCAAAAAATAAAAATTTGTTTATTCATAATAGTAATTTGACAGTATAAGGGCAAGTTAGTTTACTATCGTTAAAAAGAAAATGTTTCAACCTTAAAGATTAAGGTTGAAACATTAGTTAAGTATCTTTAAATTTAGTACCCTGGATTTTGCGGGATAACTAATTTGGTATTATTATCAATTTCACGTTGCGGGATGGGCAATAGTAATTTATCATTGGTAACATACCCTTGAATCGTAGCCAAAGGAGCTGCTGGTGAAGGATATTTGCTATAATGATTGGTC
>JAURIP010000349.1 GCA_030832695.1 Sediminibacterium sp.
ACCAAGCTTGGTAACGATCCTGTTTGGTTTTATCTGGATTATTATAAAACTTGTTGTAGTCCGCTTTAAGCGCAATCACCTGCATGCTATCTTTCAATTTTAAGCGATTATCATTTTGGATCATGGTGCTTTGTAATTGCTTACGGAAAGCTATATATTTATCCAATTTCAAGTGAACAGGACGATCCATCTGTGTGGAAACCCACGCAAGCGTCTTTTTGAACGCAATCATTGAAGTATCTTTTGCAATTTTATCATTTGCTTTTGCTGCAATTGCAGCAATCGGTGTATTATTAGGCCAAACCTGAAATTTAGCCCGCGCCATTTCATCCCAAGGCAAGGAAGATTCGTTGTCTTTTTCACGATACTTTAAAAACTCATATTCATCAGGTAAAATCACATCCGGCACTACTCCTTTGCGCTGTGTAGAACTACCAGTCACTCTATAAAATTTTTGAAAGGTTAATTTTACTGCACCATATTCTGTCTGAATACCCAAATCATCTAAAGGTTTTCCAAAAGGAACATTTCTTTGAACTGTACCTTTCCCATATGTGGAAGTGCTTCCCATAATAATTCCTCGCTTATAATCTTGTATCGCTCCTGCGAAAATTTCACTTGCGGATGCGCTAAATTCATTCACCATCACCACTAATGGCCCATTATAAATGGTTCCTGGCACTTCGTCTGATAAGGTTTGCGATCTGCCTTCTTTGTTTCTAATTTGAACCATGGGTCCTTGATCAATAAATAAGCCTGCCATTTGAACCACTTCATATAATGACCCACCCCCATTGTATCTAACATCAATGGCAATTCCTTTTACATTTTCCGCTTTCAGTTTTTCAACTTCCTTTGCAACATCCCTTGCACATCTTGCACCATCTTCGCGCTCAAAATCGGCATAAAAATCAGGCAATAAAATATACCCATATTTATCAGCCCCCTTTTGAATAATTGCACTGCGCGCAAAACCCTCATCTAATACAATCTTCTCCCGCTTCAACGCAACTATCTTATAGGATCCATCAGGCTTACGAATTGTTAAACGAACTTCAGTACCCAAATTTCCCCGAATTAATTTTACCGCATCTGTGGTTTCATAACCAGTAACATCTACGGGCTCTTCTGCGCCCTGCGCTACCTTTACAATAACATCGTTTACCACCAGCTGCCCTGACTTCCATGCTGCACCACCCGGTTGAATACTCGCAATTTTTATACCATTGTCATCCTGGGTTAATTGTGCACCAATACCATAAAAAGTACCACTCATTTGTTCAGTAAATGAACGCTTTTCAACAGGCGCCATATAGTCGGTATGCGGATCCATTAAGCCTGTAATCGTATTTAAAAAAAGTTCAAACCTTTTTTCTTTGTCAAATGTTTTTTCCAACCGTTCAAATCTTTTTAAATATTCTTTCTTGACGGAAGCGCGCGCTTCTCTTTCCAAAGTGGAATCGGCCTTGATAACAAATTTTTCTTTTGTTTTATTTTTTTCACGTTCCTCTGTTAAATTAACAAACCTATCTAATGTTTTATACTTTAATATTTGATGCCAATAAGTATATCTATCATTTTCATTCAAAGGTGCTAGCTTAACGTCAACATCCAATAAAACAGAATCATCAATGTAAAAATCAAATGGAGATTTTATCACTGTTTCGAAAACCTTACGTGCTTCAATGACTCTCTTTTCATAAATTACGCTTGTTGCGGGTTGAAATAAAATTGCCTCTCCATGAATTTCATCATCTAATTTAGTTTCATAAACACGAAGTGCATCGATATCAGATTGTAAGAAAATATTTTTTTCTGGATCTAAGGCTTTCAAATATTCCTTAAAAACATCTTTAGAAAAATCATCATCAATTTTTCGCGGACTATAGTGTTCCGTTTCTAACAAATGTCCAATGGTGGAAAGTAATTTACGATGACGGATTTCAGGCGACTCCCCGTTTTGTTTTTCCGTTGTTTTAAACGCAAAAAAAACTGCGCCAATAATGATTACTGTTGTGAATACCTTCCACTTATTTTGCTTTATATATGTCATAATGTTTCGCATCTATATTTTCAAAAATAGCGCAAAATGAGTTTGAAAGTGTTTAATTTGGTTAAAGGGCGCGTTTTTGTGATAAAATTATAAAAACACGAAAACTAATTTTATTCGTCCTTAAAATTACCTTATTTTTGCCCCCCAAATGGAGGGCGTAGCTCAGTAGGTTAGAGCGACAGTTTGTGGCACTGTAGGCCGTGGGTTCGAGACCCATCGT
>JAURIP010000024.1 GCA_030832695.1 Sediminibacterium sp.
GATCCTAATTATGATGGTGTAAACTTTTATGGTGATGAAACAACTACCTCATTAAGTTCTGTGTATGGTTCCGTTAGAAACGGAATCATTGGAAGTTTGACTGCTGCTTATGCGCCTTATGGTCCTTTAGCTGGAACTTATGCAAATGCTGCATTTAATCAATTATATGGTGCGGTTGGTTCATTTCCAAATTTAGCTACCTATTCTGCTTTCCTAAAATCTCAAAATGCGGCATTAGCCCCTTATGCACCTTTCTTATATGGTAATGCTAAAGGTTATTTTGCTGGAGATGTTTCAAGAACAGGATATGCTGAAAAAGATGTGGTTGATCCAACAACATTGAATGTAAAATTCACAGGATCTTTAAACTATAAATTATCAGACAACACAGAAGCTTCTTTTAGTTTTTATAATGGAACTGGTAATACAGTTTATACAGGTAGTGACCGATATGCTTTTAGAGGGTTGAGAATGGGTCAGTACAAATTAGAAATCAAATCTACCAATTGGTTAGTTAGAGCTTACACTACGCGTGAAGACGCTGGTTCTTCTTATAACGCAACGATTGCTGCTCGTTATTTTAATGAAGCTTGGAGCCCAAGTACTACTTGGTTCCCAACTTATATGACTGCGTTAACTTCTTACAGAGATGCAGGTTTACCTAATGCAAACGCAGTGGTTGCTGCTCGTGCGATTGCGGATGCAAATCGTCCAACTGGAAATATTAGATTGAACACCATGTTTCAAAATATCACAAATACGCCAATCTCTCAAGGAGGTGCATTGCTCTTAGATAAAACAAACTTAAACGTATATGAAGGTCAATATAACTTAACTAAGTCTTTAGGCTTGGATAAGATGGGCGCTGATTTATTAGTGGGTGGTATTATGAAACAATATATTTTAAATTCTCAAGGAACCGTATTTGCTGACACAGCAGGTAAAATTAATATCAATGAGTCTGGTGCCTATGCACAGTTGTCTAAAAAATTCTTTGGTGATTTATTAAAAGTATCTGCTTCTGGTCGTTATGACAAGAGCACCAATTTTGATGGTCGTTTTACACCAAGAGTTTCCATGGTATTTAAATTAGCACAGGATAACAATATCCGCTTATCTTACCAAACAGCTTATCGTTTTCCAACGACTCAAAACCAATGGATCAACTTGTTAGTGGGTGGTGGTACACGTTTAATGGGTGGTTTACCTGCTTTAAGAGAACATTACAAATTCAGCACCAACCCTGCTTATACTTTAGCTAGTGTGAATGCATTTGGTGCAAGTGCTTTAGCAGGAGCTCCAAATCCAGCATTATTAAAGCAAGCGGTATTTAATGAATTTAAGCCTGAGTCAATGAGTTCAATGGAATTAGGTTATAAGGCGCTATGGGCTAAAAAATTATTAGTTGATTTTTATGTGTACGCAGGTACCTATACAAATTTCATTGGTGGTGTAACTGTTTTACAATCTCGTAATGGTGCAGCACCTAGTCCTTTAGATGTATTAGATGCAAGTAAGCGTATGGCTTATAGTATTTCTACTAATTCTGATGGTGATGTAAAAACAAAAGGTTGGGGATTGTCATTAGATTATTTATTGCCTAGAAACTTCAGCGTTTCTGGTAGCATTTTCTCTGATGAAATTGGGGAGGTTGCTCCAGGGGTAGTTCCTTACTTCAATAGTCCAAAAATCAGAGCTAATATCGCATTAAACAACAGCGGTTTCTTATTTAACAATCGTTTAGGATTCAGTGCAAACATGCATTACCAAGACGGATTTAACTACGAAAGTACATTTGCTGTAGGTAAGCTTAGTGCTTACCAAACGGTGGATGCGGTATTAACATTCAAACTGCCTTCGTACAGATCATTGATCAAAGCGGGCGGTACCAACATATTTAATAAATATTATAGAACTGCATATGGTAGTCCTCAAATTGGTGGATTGTACTATGTTAGTTTTGGTTATAACGTATTTTAGTATATTAGGATGGGTTAGTCCTAAGAGTCCCTTCTCGATTTATCGGGAGGGGATTTTTTTATGCGTAAGAATTATTTTTTTCCTGTATAAAGCTTTATTTTTGCCACTCAAATTAAAATAGCAACATGCGTTCAATACCATTTAGAGAAGCACTTCGGGAAGCGATGAACGAGGAAATGCGCAGAGACGACCGAGTATTATTGATGGGAGAGGAAGTAGCCGAGTACAATGGCGCTTATAAAGTAAGCCAAGGGATGTTGGCAGAGTTTGGCGCAAAACGAGTTATTGATACCCCTATTTCTGAACTTGGTTTTACTGCGGTAGCGGTAGGCGCTGCACAAAATGGATTAAGACCCATTGTCGAATTCATGACTTGGAATTTTGCGGTACTTCCTTTGGATCAAATTTTAAATACGGCCAGTAAGATGCTAGCGATGAGTGGCGGCCAAATTGGTTGTCCTATTGTAATGAGGGGGCCAAATGGTAGTGCAGGTCAATTAGGGGCACAACATTCCACCGCTTTTGAAAGTTATTTGGCTAATATTCCTGGTATTAAAGTGGTTTCTCCTTCCAATGGTTACGATGCAAAAGGGCTATTAAAACAAGCCATTCGTTATGAAGAGGATCCAGTGATGTTTTTGGAAAGTGAAGTGATGTATGGCGATAAATGTGATATTCCTGATGATGAATATTATATCCCATTAGGCAAAGCAGATGTTAAAAAAGTTGGTCGTGACATTACCATTGTTTCTTATAATAAAATGATGAAAGTAGCATTGGGTGCTGCAGCAGAATTAGAAAAAGAAGGCATCAGTGCGGAAGTGGTTGATTTACGTACCATTCGCCCTTTGGATTGGATGACCGTTTTGGAAAGTGTTAAAAAAACCAATCGTCTGGTGATTATTGAAGAGCAATGGCCATTTGCTTCTGTCTCTTCAGAATTATCTTATCGCATCCAAAAAGAAGGCTTTGACTATTTAGATGCACCTATTCGTCGTATCACCAGTGCAGATGCACCGATGCACTATGCACCTAATTTAGCTGCCTTAGCCATCCCTGATGTGGCTAGGTCCGTAACATTGGTGAAGGAACTGATGCAACAGTATAAATAAAAGCAATATCCTTGCTAGTAGCCGGTTACAAAGGGTTGTTATCATTATCCTTTATTTAAACCACTTATAAGAATACTTGGACACTTTAAAAATAAAATTATCAATATCCCTCACAAAGGGATATTTTTGTTATGTATAATTCAACTTCATTTTATGGGCTATATTTTATTGATTTTATTTTGGTTAGGATGGCATATTGGTATTTACTTAATGTTAAAAAAAGCAGGGGTGGCAAGCGCAAAGGCCATTATCCCAATTTATAATACATGGGAGGTGGTAAAACTTTGTGGTATTTCAAAAGTTTGGTTTTGGATACAACTCATTCCAATTCTTGGACAATTTGTAACCTTATGGATATCCATCATATTTGTGATGCATTTTAAAAGAGTGGGGATGCTGCAGCATACATTAACTATTTTGGTACCTTTTATTTATTTACCCTATTTAGGGCTTTCTTCAAATGAGCGATGGCATGGTAAAGAAGCATTACAGCATTACCACAAATCAGCATCAAGAGAGTGGGTTGATGCGGCTGTTTTTGCTATTGTAGCGGCTACTTTAATTCGTACTTTTATTTTTGAAGCATATGTGATTCCTACCGAGAGTATGGAAAAAACTTTATTAGTAAATGACTTTTTATTTGTGGATAAAATTACTTACGGCGCGCGTATTCCTCAAACTCCCGTAAGTTTCCCATTTGTTCATAATACTTTACCCATGGCACCAACTACGCCATCTTATATCAAGTGGGTACAAGTGGATTATACCAGATTGCCAAAATTGAGGGGGATTGATCGAAATGATGTGGTGGTTTTTAATTTTCCTGCTGGGGATACCATTATTAATCTGCCCGAATTTGGTAGTAAAATACCTTATTATGACGTGTTAAGAAGCCCTGAGTATGCAAATAACCGCGAAAAATTATTGAATGATTATCCCATTTTAGTGCATCCAGTGGATAAGACGGATAATTATATCAAAAGATGTGTTGGTATTCCTGGTGATATTATTCAAGTGAAGGGCAGTCATTTATGGGTGAATGGTGCTCCGGCATTTGATGCGCCATATTCGCAAACTGAATTTATTGTGCAAACCAATGGCCAACCAATCCCTGAAGATTATATTCAAGACAGTTTAGGCATTAATATTAATGATGCCAGTTCCGATTTCCAAATCATGGAAGGCAGTACCAATACATTTAAAATTAACATGACTGCAAATGCTGCGGAAAATTTGAAAAAATTACCACAGGTTTTGTCTGTTACTAATTTTGACGAGAATACAGTTGGGTATACTTTCCCTTACGATATGTCCCATTTCCCTTGGTCGGTAGATAACTATGGTCCTATTCGTATTCCAAAGCAAGGAGATGTGGTACAATTAAATGATAGCACCATTGAATTATATCGTCGTATAATTTCAAATTACGAGCATAATAATTTAGAAGAAAAAGAAGGCAAGTATTATATAAATGGCGTTCAAGTCACTACTTATACAGTCAAACAAAACTATTATTGGATGATGGGGGATAATCGTCACCGTAGTCAAGACAGTAGGTATTGGGGCTATGTTCCTGAGACGCATATTGTTGGACGCGCAGCATTAATTTGGTTTAGTTACAGTAAGTCCATTAGATGGAATAGATTGTTCAGCCAAATAAAATAGATTATTTTTAAACCTCACAGCATGTGAGGTTTTTTATTAAACAAAGGTGTATGAAACAAAAATTCGAGTTTGAATTTGAGCATTTTGAGCAGATAGAATCATTAACTGAAACAGATGCTTCATTACTCATTGCTGCGCGAAATGCAACTAAAACAGCATTTGCACCTTATTCCAAATTCAAAGTGGGCGCTGCTGCCTTGTTATCCAATGGTCAAATTGTTATTGGGTCCAATCAAGAAAGTGCCAGTTATCCAGTGGGTATTTGTGCAGAAAGAACTTTATTAAATAGCATTGGGAGCCAATTTTCAAGCGAAACCATCCTTGCCATGGCAATTAGCTATGATACGGATAAAGCAGCCTGTGATACCCCCATTTCGCCTTGTGGCATGTGTAGGCAATCCTTGCTTGATTTTGAAACTCGATATCAGTCACCCATCAAGATAATATTAGCAGGTAAAACGGGGCTAATAATGGTCGTAGCAGCAGCTAAAAATTTATTGCCTTTTGGGTTTGATGGGGCAATTTTGAAATAAGTTAAAACAAGGTTTGTACGCCGAGCGCTAATCTGAATTCATGTTGTAATAACCATTTTTTTCTGGTTTTTCCCCAGGCGTAACCAACCAAGGATCGGTCTGATCCAATTATACGGTGACATGGAATTAAAATAGCTACTTTATTTTTTGCATTGGCGGAGGCCGCAGCCCTCACTAAATTTGGGTCACCCATTTTTTTTGCTAAGTCCCCATAGCTTAATGTTTTTCCAAAAGGGAGTTCATATAATTCTTTCCAAACCTTTTGTTGAAATTCAGTACCCTCTTGATCAATGGGGACGGTAAAGCTGCGTCTTTTGCCAGCAAAATATTCAATGAGTTCCTCCATGCACTGATGTATTACGGCTGGCATTATTTGTTCCGTTTCGTTATCTTCTAATTCGGGGTGATCAATAAAAGTGAGTTGTTGAATGCAATGTTCTGATGAAACCATTTTTATGGCGCCAATGGGGCTATGGTAAAAGTGAACAAAGCTATTTTGCATTAACCAATGGGTTGGCCGTTATCTACGGCATGTGTCGGGGTGAGTAAAACTACTTGGTGTTGCAAGTCATAAACACCCAACACCAAACATTCGCTCATAAAGTTAGCGATTTGTTTTGGAGGAAAATTCACCACCGCAGTAATTTGCATGCCAACTAATTGATCCTTGGTATAATGTGTCGTTATCTGAGCCGATGACTTTTTAATTCCTAATGCACCAAAATCAATCTGCAATTGGAATGCGGGTTTTTTAGCGTTTGGAAATACTTCAGCACTAATGATTGTGCCGCATCTAATATCCACCTTTGTAAAATCATCCCATTGTATCATTGTTCAATTTTTGGGCAGTGCATGCATTGTATTTAATCCAATAAATCAGCTAAGTCGTTTAAATCTTTTTGCTTGTATTGTAATGTGGTGCTTTGGAAACATTTTGAAAATTCTATTAAAAGTTTCTTTATTATTCTGATGTTGGATAATTTTTTATAATACATGTTCTTTGGTTCAATATTGGATCTTAAAAAATATTGGTCCAAATCCTTTTGTGAAAAAGCATGTCCCGTAGTTCCTTCAACATAGAATTGAATAAATTCTTGTGGATTAGGATAAACCTCAGTATCATCCCAGTCGGAGGAATAAAATGCAATGATACATTGCTTAGGGATGTTGATGAATTCAGCATCAATTTCTAGTTGTGCGCAAAGCTCTGCATACAAAATGGTATTGGCAAATGCATTACCTTTTTTAGCTTGCAAAGGACCGGACATTAAAAATTCATCTGGTTTATTATAATTAATTTCAACCCCTTTGATTTGATAATAATTATATAAAATATTTTTGATCACATTGGCTTGCTCTAATGGCGTTAAATAATTATTTAACTCTAACCATATGTTTCGTCTAATTTTTTCTAATTGATGTCTTAGGGTGTCAGTAGCTAACTCGGGATATTGAAATTTTGTGACAAGCAATGATCCTTCGAGTAAAGAGGGCGCAGGTTTTGATTTCCACTGCGTAAATGCTTCTTTTAAATCATGAAGGCGTAATTTATATATCATCCTTTCAATACGCTCTAAAGTATTTTCATCCAATGTGTTTTCCCAAAGATTTTCTAAATCAGGAATGATGGGTGATCCATAGTCTAATAACCTGTCTGAAATGGTATTAAATACTTCCTCATCTGGGTCGTCAATCAGTTGGAATAAGGCAGTAATTTCGGATGCGTTTGGCATATTTAGCAAATACTTAGTTTTTTCAATATTCAAATTGACGTAAAATATGGTGAATTGTTCATTTTAGTTATCCCAATGGTGTGGATATATTTAACAATAGTTTACATAATAAATAGAATTATTATTCGTTCGAGTAAATATTCTCAATTTCTGCGTTATATTATTATTAATTGTCTTTTCTTTGTAGATATACTATTTCATATGTCAAACGAAACTACTGCGACCCCCAAATTTCCTGTAATGGCAAAATCATTACATGCTGAATTAAAGCGTCGCGTTAATTTATATTTAGAGGAACATTCAGTTACGGCAACTGGTAATTATAAATTGTTTTCAAAAGCAATTATTTTACTATGTTTATTTGTTGTTACCTATATACATTTGGTATTTTTTACACCACCCACTTTTTATGCAATATTGGAGTGTGTCCTTTTTGGTGGTTTAATTGCCGCTATTGGTTTTAATGTGATGCATGATGGAAGCCATGGTAGTTTTAGTAAGTACAACTGGTTAAATAAATTAGCATCCTCTTCTATAAGTGTATTAGGAGCGAGTCGTTTTATGTGGGCATCAAAACATGTAACAATACACCATACTTTTACCAATATTGAAGGAGTAGACGATGATATTGAAGTGGGCGCTTTAATGCGTATGGCACCGAATCAAAAGCATTATATATTGCATCGTTTTCAATATATTTATTTTTGGGTTTTATACATGTTATTGTATATTTTCTGGATTTTCTATACCGATTATAAAAAATATTTTTCAAAAAAAATCGGGTCTGTGCCATTGAAAAAAATGAGTATTGCAGATCATTTAGAATTTTGGATTGTTAAACTTTACCATGCTGCTGTATTTATTATTATACCAGTATATATGGTGGGATGGGTAAGTTGGTTAGTCGGATTTTTTGTGACTGGTTGTTTTGCAGGCTTTATTTTAAGTATTGTATTTCAATTGGCGCACACTGTTACAGAAACTGAGTTTCCTGTTGCCATTCAGCCTGAAAATGTGATGCCTGATGAATTTGCAGCACATCAAATAATGACCACTGCTAACTTTGCAACTAAAAGCAAATTGGTAAGCTGGTTGGTAGGTGGATTGAATTTCCAAATTGAGCATCATTTGTTTCCTAAAATATCACATGTACATTATCCTGCAATTTCAAAAATTGTTAAAGACACCTGTGCTGATTTTAAATTAAAATACAATGAATACCCTACGGTATTAAGTGCAATTCGCGCGCATGTATTACATCTTAAATCATTAAGTAAGCCCAGCTTCGCTTAATGTTATATTACGCAGTTATTGTGTAAACAAAAAGGACGCCGATGTATCGGCGTCCTTTTTGTTTTATTTCAGTTTTATCTTTGTAATGTGATTCAGCAATCCATTTACTTAAGATGCTTTCTTTCTTCTTGCTACTTTGCGTGGAGGATTCGCTTTTAATTCAGCGATGATGGCATTCACTTCTTCAATGGTTAAGGTTTCTACTTTTTCTTGTTGTTCCTTATTTAACTTATAGTTTCTTAATCCTTGTTTGATATAAGGTCCATAAGGTCCGCGTAATAATTGAATTTTCTCTTTTTCAAATACTTTAATGGTACGCTCATCCTTGGCTTTGCGCTTTTCTGCAATCATAGGAGTTAATTCCTCCAGAGTAACGGTGTAGGGGTCCATTTCCTTATTCAGGGAGTAAAACTTCTTCGCATGGGCCGCATAGGGGCCAAATCGACCAATATTAACAGATACATCCTCGTCTTCAAATTGTCCTAAAGTACGGGGTAGTTTAAATAATTCCAAAGCTTCCTCAAAACTGATGGTTTCAATACTTTGAGATGCCTTCAATTTTGCAAATCTTGGTTTTTCTTCTTCATCCTGATGTCCTATTTGAACCATTGGGCCATAACGCCCCATTCTGGTGATCAATTTTTTGCCACTTACAGGGTCGAAGCCTAATTCTCTTTCCCCTTTGGCTCTTTCTGCGTTTTCTAAGGTATGTTCAATAGTGGTGTGGAAGGGTTCGTAAAAAGAGGCAAGCATGTCGCTCCATAATAGTTTTCCTGCAGCAATTTCATCAAATTCGCCTTCAATTTTAGCAGTAAAGTTAAAATCCATGACTTTTGAAAAGTGTAATTTTAAAAAGTCAGTCACCACCAAACCTAAATCAGTAGGGGATAATTTATTTTTTTCAGCACCCGTTATTTCTGAAGAAGTCACGGTAGTTATTTCATCCTTATTATTTAAAGATAGAATTTGAAAGTTCCTTTTGTTACCTTCTTTTTCTCTTTTCTCAACATAATTACGCTTCATGATGGTGGAAATAGTAGGCGCATAGGTAGAGGGACGACCAATACCTAATTCTTCTAATTTTTTTACCAATGAAGCTTCTGTATATCTTGCACTAGGTCTGCTGAAACGCTCAAGCCCTGTCATTTCAATAAAGTCAAGAACTTGACCAACTGCTAAAGGCGGTAGTAAGCTTTCTTCTCCTTCCCCTGCCGTTGTCTCTTCATCCTCGTCGTCATTACTCTCTAAATATACTTTTAAGAAACCATCAAATTTCATCACTTCACCTGAAGCAGATAGGGTTTCTTTATTCGTAGATACTTCAATTTTTGCCACCGTTTTTTCAAATTGTGCGTCACTCATTTGAGAAGCAATAGTTCGCTTCCAAATTAATTCATATAATCTATTTAAGTCTGCGTCGTCTACCTTGCTTTCATTCATGTAGGTAGGTCGAATTGCTTCGTGCGCTTCCTGTGCATTTTCGTTTTTATTTTTAAACTTACGCGGCTGGTAATATTTTGCACCAAAGCTTGAATTGATTTCCGCTTTAATGGCATCCACTGCAGTTTCACTCAAACTGATACTATCAGTTCTCATGTAAGTGATTTTACCACTCTCGTATAATTTTTGTGCAAGTAACATTGTTTTACTTACGCTATATCCTAATTTTCTTGATGCTTCTTGTTGTAATGTGGAAGTAGTGAAAGGTGCTGATGGCGTGCGTTTCCCGTCTTTAACACTAATGTCTTTTACAGTATATTTTGCACCCTTGCATTCATTTAAAAACTTTTCAGCAGCCGATCCTGTGGCTAATTTTTGTGGTCCCTCTGCTTTGAATTTTACTTTTTTCTTATTGATGTCTGGTGCAGTAAATAGGGCAGATATTTTAAAAACACTCTCCGGTAAAAATTGGTTGATTTCTCTTTCCCGCTCGGCAATTAATCTTACTGCGACACTTTGCACACGACCCGCGCTTAAACTTTTTTGCATACCAATCTTACGCCAAAGTACTGGGCTTAATTCAAAACCAACAATTCTATCTAAAATACGGCGTGCTTGTTGCGCATCTACTAAATCCATATTGATGAACCTTGGATTTTCAACTGCTTTTTTAATTGCTGGTGCAGTAATCTCATGAAATACGATACGCTTTGTTTTTTTAGGATCTAAACCAAGTACTTCTGCTAGATGCCAACTGATACTTTCTCCCTCACGGTCCTCATCCGATGCTAGCCAAACCTCCTTGGCTTTCTTTGCCATGGATTTTAAATCTTTTACTACTTTTTCCTTGTCCGATGGTACTGCGTATCTTGGTGAAAATTTATTTTTAAGGTCAATTCCCATCTCGCTTTTCTCTAAATCTCGGATATGACCATAGCAACTTCTTACTTCAAAATCTTCTCCCAAAATTTTCTCAATGGTCTTTGCCTTTGCAGGGGACTCCACGATTAATAGGTTCTTTGCCATACGATCTTTGGGTGTTTATAAATTGAAAATCAACTATTTATGTTTAATGAAATTGGCATTGAATGCCAATCCCATATTCTTTTCTCGCGATGCAATATTAGAGCTTTCACTGAAAAAATAAAAATTACCTAGTCTTCAGGGGCTAAAAATGCCATTATTTTATCAATAACCGCTTGCGTTTTATATACTTTATTATGTCCTAATCCTTTGGTTATCAAGAAATTAATGTTTTTTGGAGCTTTTTCTTGAAAATTAATTAAATCTTTATAAGGACAAACCTTATCCTCGGCATCATGTACCCAAAGAACGGGACCGGTGTAATTTTCAATGGCCCGATCTGCTTCAAAGTGGGTAATCGGATGTGTTGTTAAAGTTGCCGCATAGGTTATAAATGCGGTTTTTATGACTTCACTTAATCGCATTAAATCAAAATAATTATTAAAAGAGGTGGTGGTCTTAGTTGCTGGTGCAATTAAGACAAACTTGTGTTGTTCGGGATTGGGTATGGTTTCAGCTAACATCGCTAAAGCGATACCCCCTAAGGAATGACCTATAAAATGATCCACTGGACCGACTGCTTTGATGACTTGTTCAATGGCATTTAAATAAAGTATTATATTAATGTATTTGCCTTGACTTAAGCCATGTCCTGGGGCGTCAAAAATCAAAACACGAAAGCCCATTTTTAATAATGGCGCAACATATTGTTCAAATTTATATCCGTAGCTACCATAGCCGTGTATAATAAGCACGGTTTTGTTGTTGCTTTTTTGCGAAATCCATTCATATC
Organism: Sediminibacterium sp.; assembly: GCA_030832695.1. The sequence continues at coordinate 11,573 of JAURIP010000024.1, forward strand.
CTTTTAACTGAATACCATCAGGTAAGCTTACTGTTAATGGGTTGGCTTGGTGAAAAATGGCAGGTGCCTTTTTTTTCTTGTACTTGGGATAGGGGGTGCAAAATAATTCAAAGGCTTTCTGCCCAGCAATAGCGGGTGAAACAAGGGCTAGGGTTTTGAATTTAGTCCTCAAATACTTTAAGTACATTCTTTCGGAAAACCCTGTTATGGCCATTATTTTTAAAAATTTGTGCA
>JAURIP010000332.1 GCA_030832695.1 Sediminibacterium sp.
AATTGTGGATACCCCGCCCATGAATAGCATGTTAAGGTATACTCCAGGTCAGCATACCCCCGAATTCAAAAGCATATTTCGATTCCACCAACAAGATATACTACAACATGCCGAACAATGTAATGGTTCGGGTGATTGTCGCAAAACACACTTATCAGGAGGAACCATGTGTCCTTCGTTTATGGCAAGTAAAAATGAAAAAGATACAACTAGAGCGCGTGCAAATATTTTAAGAGAGTTTTTAACCAATTCAGATAAATTAAATCGATTTGATCATAAAGAAATTTATGAGGTGATGGATTTGTGTTTAAGTTGTAAAGCATGTAAGTCGGAGTGTCCCTCCAATGTGGATGTGGCTAAATTAAAAGCAGAATTTTTACAACAATATTATGATGCCAATGGCGTGCCATTCCGTTCAAAATTAATTGCCAACTTTACATCAGCTGCAAAACTAGCTTCATTGTTTCCAAGCTTATATAATTTTATTATTAGCAATGTGATCACCGGAGGAGTGATTAAAAAACTATCCGGTTTTGCTATTAAAAGATCCATGCCAAAAATATCAAAAGTCAGTTTAGCAAAGTGGTTCCAAAAAAATTATACCTCCAACAACACAAAAGGAAATAAAAAGGTATACTTGTTTTGCGATGAGTTTACCAATTACAATGATGCAGAAATTGGAATGAAGGGCGTTTTGTTATTGGAAAAATTAGGCTATGAAGTATTATTACCTAAGCAGGTGGAAAGTGGCAGGGCTTGGCTTTCCAAGGGTTTATTAAGACAAGCACAAAAAATTGCCAATCAAAATATTGAACTATTAGGCACTGTTGTTAATACTGATATTCCTTTAATTGGTATTGAACCTTCGGCCATTCTTACTTTCAGGGACGAATATCCTGATTTGGCGTATGATCAAAATTTAGTTGCTGCTAAAGCATTAGCCAAAAACGCTTTTTTAATCGATGAATTTATTGCCAATGAAATTGCCAAAGGAAATATTCAAAAGGAAGCATTCACTAAAAATGTAAAGCTCATTAAATTACATGGTCACTGCCAACAAAAAGCAATTGCATCAGTAGCACCAACACAAAGCATACTTTCTTTCCCAGAAAATTATAAAGTGGAAGTAATTCCATCAGGTTGCTGTGGCATGGCTGGATCCTTTGGCTATGAAAAAGAACATTATGATTTATCCATGCAAATTGGAGAGCTTGTATTATTACCTGCTGTAAGAAGTCAATTAAGTGATACCATCATTGCAGCACCAGGAACCAGTTGTCGCCATCAAATAAAAGATGGGGCACAAAAAATAGCATTACACCCTGTTGAAATATTATTCGAAGCTTTGGTTTAGTTGGTTTTTAAATTTCCAACGAAATAAAAATAGGATAATCAATCAGATTGGCTGAGCTTGAATCAAAAAAGGAGTATCTTTCAAATTAAATAAACATAAACATGCAAGAACAAAATTTCAAGAACCATGCTAAATTAGTGCCCGGATTTCATTACATAGGAATGTTATCAATACTCGCCTTATTAGGCGGATCCATCAATTATTTATGCCGCGCTACACCTGAAAATAAGTATTTAGCTTCCTTATTAACTTTGGCTGCATTTATTTTTGCTGTGTTATGGATTTACATTCGCACATTTCCTTTAAAAGCACAGGACCGCGCTATTCGTGCCGAAGAAAATTTACGCCATTATGTTTTAACTGGAAAATTATTTCCTGCTGAATTAAAGTTGCCACAAATCATTGCCCTTCGATTTGCACCCGATAGCGAATACCTAGCTTTACTAGATCGCGCGATCAAGGAAAATTTATCTAACAAAGAAATTAAAGCGGCCATTCAAAACTGGAAAGCAGATCATTATAGATTATAAAATATTTTTTTAATATTTTAAAGCGTAGCAAATACACTTTAAAAATAGCGGCTCCATTCATTGGCAGCCGCTATTTTTTTTCAAAAAATGATTTAATATTAACAATCATTAGCTATATAATTCACTCGGCAAACGCCTAGCGTCCTACCAATCATAAATAACCTCCCTTTAGCTTGTTATATTAGTCATAAAATGATTAAATTCATTCTTCAAATTGAGGCTTGAGCCAAGGGTGTTCAAGAAAAAATTCAAACAACGATTATGAATCAAATGAAATTCTATTTTATCGCATTTTTACTTGTCATAACCATGCAAGTGGGTGCGCAAAACCGCGTTTTGGTGTTTTCTAAAACAGCTGCCTTCGTACATGGCTCCATCAAAGTTGGAAAGTTGGCGCTATTAAAATTAGGTGCTGAAAATAATTTTAAAGTAGATACCTCCCAAGACGCTTCTATTTTTACAGAAGAAAATTTGAAAAAATATAGTGCGATTGT
>JAURIP010000117.1 GCA_030832695.1 Sediminibacterium sp.
CCCTAATTCTGCATGCGGGCTTCGGTCACCACGCATTGGGTCACCTGCACCTACTGCTACATTGGAAATAATACTCTCCACAATTGGATTGCGCTTACCTGGCTCGTTATCTAATACCTTATTTACCTTGGCTTCAAGTACTTTGGTAACAGAATCCGTGTAACCTACCTGTGTACCTACAGGTAATTTTAAATAAACATATAATTGGTTGGGGTCACCTACCGGGAAAAATTCAATTCCTACACGACCCTTAGCAACGCTAATGCCAAATACCACAAAGGAAACGACCAGCAAAACAAAAGTACCGATTAATAATTTTACCGGTCTCCATCCAGTTAATGCACGGCGCAATCCGTTTTCATACATGCGCATTAAATTAGGCAAAGTGACTGTTTGGAATTTATGAATGGCTGAGGATATAAAATATCTATTGGCCACTACTAATATCATAAAGAAAAGAAGTAGGTTGCCTAAAAATGTATACCCAGTCAAATCAAATAAAATACCAACGATGATTGGAATCCAAAATCCTTTTTGTTTAAATAGCTTAGCCCTATTTTTTAATCGATCTTCTTCGCTTTCTTCTTCATGGTTCATAAAGTCTACTGCAAAAACCGGGTTCATGATAAACGCAACCAACAGGGAAGCAGTCAACGTAAATATTAACATAGTGGGTAGGTAAATCATAAACTTACCAATCAAACCAGGCCAGAATAGTAATGGAAAAAACGGAGCCAATGTTGTAATGGTACCTGCTAACACTGGAACAAATACTTCGCCGGCAGCCATTTTAGCTGACACTGTTGCTGATAATTTTCCTTTGCCTTGAACAAAAATTCGGTGGGTGTTTTCAATGACCACAATAGCATCATCAACGATAATACCCAAGCCAAACAGCAAAGCAAATAGTACGATAAAGTTCAAGGTGATACTGTTTCCTACAATTAATTCAGCACCTGGAATAAATACAAAAGCAACAAACATACTCAATGGCACTGATAAGGCAACAAAGAAGGCGTTGGTTACACCCATGAAAAACATAAGTACAATTAATACAAGTACAAATCCAATAATTATTGAATTTACTAATTCAGTAAACGAACTTCTGGTTCTAATACTTTGGTCACCCGAAATAACCACTTTTAAATCGGTGGGAAAATCGTTTAATATGGTTTCATCCACTACTTTTTTAACCGCATCTGAAGTAGCAATTAAGTTTTCACCACTTCTTTTGATGATATTTAAGGTCATTACATTTTTACCATCTAATCGCGCGTAACTTTCATTGGTCTTAACCGTATCCACAATATTAGCTACATCTTTTAAATAAATAGCTGAACCACTGGTGTTGCGTACAATGATATTACTAATGTCATTGGCATTTTTCAATTGCCCTTTTAGTTGAAGATTACGATTCATGGTACCTACTTCCAATAAGCCACCCGATAAATCTAAATTTTCACGCTGAATCGCAAAAGTGATATCATCAAACGTGATGCCTGCACTTTGCATTTTATAATTATCTACGTTAATTTGAAATTCTCTCTCAGGCGCACCTACGATATCAATTCTATTGATTTGAAAAATATTTTCCAATTTATCTTTCAATAACTCTGAGTATTTAGCTAACTGCACTAAATCGTAATTACCATTAATATTTACATACATAATGGGCTGCTCACTCAAGCTAATCTCTATTACCCTAGGTGCTTGTGTTAAATCATTCGGCAAGTCGGTCTTAGCTTTATCAACTGCATCTTTCACTTTTTGTAAAGCCACATCGGTTGGCACATTGGTTCCAAACTCAATGGTAATAGCTGAAAAGTCCTGTTGGGAGTTGGACGTGAACTTTGTAATTTTCGCTCCTGTAATACCCTTGATTTGTTTTTCGATAGGAACGGTTACCAGGTTCTCAATATCCTTGGGAGAGTTACCTACATAAACGGTTTGTACAAATATGGTGGGGATAATAATATCAGGAAACTGCTCCTTAGGGAGTGTCACAAACTGGAATATACCCCCTATGCTTATAAATAACATGAGTAGGTAAATAGAAGTTTTGTTGGTGATACTCCAGGAGGTAGGTTTGAACTCCTTAAACTTTTCTTTTATATTTTGAATTGTCGACATAGTAATCTGTTAATGATTTGAATTATTTATTTAGCTACTGTAGTGATAAACTGACCATCAAATAAGTTTTGGTACCCAGTAGTAATTATTGCATCTCCCATGACTAAGCCGCCTAATACTTCCATGTTGTCACCATAAAATTCACCTACAGTAATTATTTTTTTTCTTGCGATCATCTTTCCATTTTCGCTAATGGCCACATAAACGAATTTACCTTTTTCATCATTTTGTAAAATATTAATGGGTATGCTTATTGCGTTTGCTTTAGAATAATCTTTAATTTTTACTTGCACCAATTGATTAGGTCTAAAGTCACTGTTAGGTGCTATTTTCGTTTCAATAAAAAAGCTTCTACTGAGTGGGTCAATCACTTTACCTATAACACTAATTTTTGTTTCAATTGTTTTTTGCATATCAGGAAAATTCAAAGCCACATCACTTCCCACACGCACTTTGCCAGTATAATTTTCAGGTACTAAAGCCGTTGCTTTTAACTTTTGTGTGTTTACAATTTTTATTTGACCAGCGCCCATAAACATTTCCCCCACATGTATATTTACCTCCTCCGCAACGCCATCCACATCACTATAAATACTCGTGTAAGCCAATTGGTCTTTGATTACGCCTACTTGTTCAATAGCCCCTTTTAATTGACTAGCCAATGCTTCTGCATTTGTTTTTGCAGTTAGCAATTGAATTTCACTACCAATATTTTGCTCCCATAAATTCTTTTGTTTTTCATATACCGATTTCGCTAAAGCAGCCTGTGCTTTTAGTGTTTCAATATTTTGAGAAGCTGCAGCAACACTTTGTTTGATTAAGCTATTGTCCAACTGTAATAATAACTGGCCTTTCTTTACCAGGTCGCCTCTTTTAACATAAAGCGATCTTACTTGACCGCCACCAGCACGTGGTGTAATATAAGAAACACTTTCAGATTCAATTTTTCCTTGAAGCTCAATATAATGATCAAATACTTGCGTTTTAATAGTGTCAATAGATACTAAAATAGTTTTATCTGCTTTAGCACCTCCCAAAGTCTTAATTTCTTTTTCTAGATTAGCAATATTGATACTAATTTCTAAAGCTTGTTTTTTTAAATTAGCCAAAGCTGTTTTTTTCGCTTCCACTGAATTTTTATCGCCACCACAAGCGATTAAAAATAATACCAATGATCCGATAATTAATGTTGCGTAATTTTTCATTATGTTTGATTTTATCATTTTATATTTTTCTGCAATTTAATTTGCAGCGATTTTTATTTTATAATTTTCCTGTTGCTTTTAGTAAATCTACTTTAGCAATTAACGCACTATACAAAGCGTTCATGTAGTTATTCTGTGCAGTCACTAAATCCGCTTGGGCCGCAGACATTTCGGTATTTGAACCCATACCGGTTTCAAATTTCTTTTTTGTTTGCTGGTATACAGCTTCTGCTAGTTGCATATTCTTTTTTTGAAATTGCATCGTAGCCACTGACGACATATAATTTAGTTTTGCTTGCGTAATTTCATTGTCAATATTATTTTTTAAAGCCCCTAGTTGATTTTCAATTTGATTTAATTCAATTTTTGTTTTTTTGACACGTGCATCTCGCGCAAAACCATTAAACAGTGGCAGGTTTACATTTAAACTAATCAACGTAGTATTAAACCAACTACCCCCTTCAAAAAAATCAAACTTAGTACGCATTGCATTTTTTGAAGCATTTCCCGACATGCTTATAGTAGGCAAGTAACTTAATTGATAACGCTTAACATTAAATTCAGTTAATTTTTTTGTTTCACTTAAGTATTGAAAATCTTTCCTTACGCCATATTGAAAATCATTCTCCACTAAAATATCTTTATCTAAACTTTTCTCATCAATCACATCAGTTAAGGCAAGGCTATCATTGACCGGCATACCCATTAACATTTTTAATCCCATATAACCAATGGCTACACTATTGTTTGCTTTTATTTTTTCGGTTTGTAAATTATTTAATTGAACGCTTACTTTGTCTACATCTAATTTTTCAGCAAATCCGTTTTTATACATCACTTCTGCATCATGCGATAATTTTGACAAACGTTCAATATTGGCATCTAATATATTAAGCTGTGTTTTACTAGCTGATAATTGATAATAAATTTTATAAATATTTGTTTTAATTGCTTCCTGAGTTAATGCCGCATTTTTCTTTTGCCACTCTACTGAAGATGCCCTTGCCTGCAAAGCAATAAATACCTGACCATCAAATAATAGTTGTTGAAAATTAATACCATAATTAGCATTGTATTTGGTTCCAAACTGCACTGGGATATAGGTTCCAGCTGCACCACCAAATATCTGAGCAGGTAATAAGGAGGTTGGTATTGTTAAAAAATCATTCACGCCAGCATTGGTTCCAATAGTAGGAAAAGCAGCAGCAGCAATTTCACGATTGGTTTGCATTTGCGCTTCAATTGCAAGCAATGAATTTTTTACTTGTACATTATTATTTTTCGCAAAGGTTACACATTCTTCTAAAGAAAATGCATATACCTGCTTCGGTTTATTTTGTGCTTGCGAATACACACTTAAAATTAAAATCGCAGAAAAGATCAAAAATTGTTTCATTGGTATATATTAATTAATATTTATTTACTTAGGTTTTCTGATTTGTATTTATCCATTAGCTTATGTCCTTCCAAAGTGGCTACACCATAAACAAAATGTTCAATAATTTGCAAGTTCACTTTTAAAATATCAAATTTGTTGGATGGGAAAACATGAATGTTAAATGGAATTAAACTTGTTTCAAGTCGGTATTTTGAAAGGATATTGATATCTATTTCTTTACGGTATAAACCTTCATTCATTCCCTTTTCCAAGTTGGCACTGATCATCGAATAGATATATTCGTCTTTATGTGTTTTAATTTTTTCAAAAGCCAATGGATAATATTTTTCAATTTCAAATAAAGCGAGTGGGTTCATTCTAGTAAACATTTCCTGAATCACTGCCATTAATAGAAATATTTCATGCACTGCGTTATCAGCATTAAGCATGCTAGTATTACAAAATTGGGTATGATTATTTAGCTCTTTTTCCACGACAGCCGACACCAAACTATCCTTGTCCTTATAATATTGGTAAATGGTCTTTTTGCTGATGCCCAATTGGGTAGCTAAATCGTCCATAGTGACATGCTTTACGCCTGTTTGGAACATTAATTCCTGGGCTTTATTGACAATTCTTTCTTCCATAGGTTGATTTGAAGGCGCAAAACTACGGAAACTATTTGCGTTTTCAAAGTTTCCAAGGTTATTTTTTTATATTTTATGTCAAATGGCAAAATTGTTTGAAATTTGGGCCTAAACCCATTCAAAAATGCCCAGTTTAAGGCAACAAGTCATTAGA
>JAURIP010000344.1 GCA_030832695.1 Sediminibacterium sp.
GCAGTGATATCTGCTTTTTTACCTTTACCACCAACAATAACAGTATTGTCTTTGTCGATAGTGATAGAAGTAGCTTGACCTAAATAAGTCAAGTCCGCATTATCTAATTTAAATCCTTGCTCTTCACTAATTACTGTTCCACTAGTTAGGATGGCAATATCGGTTAACATTTCTTTTCTGCGATCACCAAAGCCTGGTGCTTTCACAGCTGCTACTTTAATAGTACCTCTTAATTTGTTAACTACTAAAGTTGCCATTGCTTCACCTTCTAAATCTTCCGCAATAATCACTAATGGACGATTTGTTTGTGCTACTTTCTCTAAAATATGCAAGATGTCTTTCATTGCTGAAATTTTCTTATCATAAATTAAGATGTATGGATTTTGCATTTCAGCTTCCATCTTTTCGCTATTGGTAACGAAGTAAGGAGAAACATATCCACGATCAAATTGCATACCTTCTACAACATCAACTGTGGTATCAGTACCTTTTGCTTCTTCAACAGTGATCACACCTTCTTTACCCACTTTTGCCATTGCCATTGCAATTAACTTGCCAATTTCATTGTCATTGTTTGCAGAGATAGAAGCTACTTGCTCAATTTTCTTAGTGTCGTTTCCAACTGTTTGTGATTGTGCTTTTAAGCTAGCAACCACTTTTTCAACAGCCTTGTCAATACCACGCTTCAAATCCATTGGATTTGCACCAGCAGTAACGTTTCTTAAACCTTCCCCAATAATTGCTTGCGCTAAAACAGTAGCAGTAGTAGTACCATCACCTGCTAAATCAGCAGTTTTTGATGCAACTTCTTTCACCATTTGAGCACCTATATTTTCGATTGGATCTTCTAGGTCAATTTCTTTTGCTACAGTCACACCATCCTTTGTGATTGAAGGAGAACCGAATTTTTTTTCAATTACTACGTTACGACCTTTTGGCCCTAATGTTACTTTTACAGCGTTGGCTAAAGTGTCAACACCTTTTTTCATTTTATTTCTCGCTTCTAAGTCGAAAAAAATCATTTTAGACATATATAGTTAATTTTTAAAGTTATACAATCGCCAAAATATCGCTTTCGCGCATAATTAATAAATCTTGACCTTCAATTTGAATTTCAGTTCCAGCATATTTGCCATACAAAACATTGTCACCAACTTTAACAGTCACTGGTTCGTCTTTTTTACCAGTTCCTGCAGCTAGCACAACACCGCGTTGTGGTTTTTCTTTTGCTGTATCAGGGATGATGATTCCACCAGCTGATTTTTCTTCTGCAGCAGCAGGCATTACAATGACTCTGTCATGCAAAGGCGTAATGTTTAATTTTTTAGCCGTAGTCTTAGCCATATTTAATCGTTTTTTGGTTGTTTAATAATGTTATTGCCTAATAATAATCGATAACCGTGCCAATGACCTTTTTTCATATAGGATAGGTCAAATTTTCAGTTTATTGATAATTAAGGGCTTGGGGAAGCAAATCTATGCCTAAAAATGCAAGTGTTATGCACGATAAAGGTAAAAAATGTCAGTTTTTATAAAATATTTGGATAGCTTTGCAGCCATTTAGCTCTTATTTATATGATGAACCGACGAAATATTAGGATTAAGGTAATGCAAGTGTTGTATATGGTGGAAACCGAAACCCAAGGTACACCTGCTAGCTTACTCCAAAAGGAATTTGATAAAACAAGAAACTTGTTTGTTTTTTTAGTTCATCTATTGCATCAAGTGGCATTATACGCCGAAGTGGAGGCAGGTCAAAGGGCTTCCAAAAATTTACCCAACGCATCTGATTTAACAGTCAATACCAAATTGGCGGGGAATAGTATTGTATGGCAGACCATGGAGTCGGACAGCTTTAAAAAGGCCATTGAAATTGTTAAACCTCAGCAGTGGATGCAAGAGGATATTGTAAAATATATATTCAGACAATTATCTGAAACGCCAACGTATTTAACTTATATCAATGAGCAAAGTAGAGATAAAGCAAAGGACAAAGAAATTTTAAAATTTATTTTTGGCAACCTGATCATTGAATCTGATAATATCCTTGAATACATCGCAGAACATTTTACTAATTGGGAGGACGAGGGTGATGTTATGATTGGATTTGTCATGAATTATTTACAAAAACCAAATGGGGTTGACTTTTTGGATTTGGTGGGGGATGAAAAAAATAAATTTGCAACCGATTTATTAAAAACAGCCATCGATAAAAAAACGATTACGGAAGATATTATAAAACCAAAATTGAATAATTGGGATCCCGAAAGGATTGCCATGATAGATATGATATTGTTA
>JAURIP010000008.1 GCA_030832695.1 Sediminibacterium sp.
TATCAAAGGATGCAAAAAATTCATATAATAATTGGTTAAAAAAATCTGAATACAAACCTGTCATCAATATTGAACGCAAAAATGCAATCAGTCAATTGGATGCAAATAAAATGGCACCGCATCGTTTAAGTAACGGCGAATGGAATCATGATACGATTGGTATGATTGCATTAGATATTCATGGTAATTTAAGCGGCTCTTGCACTACCAGTGGTGCTGGTTTTAAAATGCGTGGTCGTGTGGGGGACTCCCCTGTTATTGGTGCTGGATTATATGTTGACAATGAAGTGGGTGCGGTAGTTGCCACAGGTCAAGGGGAAGATGTAATTAGAGTTGCAGGCGCGAGTGCTGTGGTAGAACAAATGAGACAGGGTAAAACACCCACAGAAGCCTGCAAGATAATAGTGGAACGTATCAATAGAATAAAAAAAGAAAAAGCCAAGGACATTCAAATATGTTTTATTGCGGTGAATAAAAATGGCGATTTTGGTTCTTATTCACTTCACAAAGGGTTTAATTTTGCAGTTCATACCAATGAGGGGAATAAATTACACGAATCAAAATCATTAGATTAATTTTCATTTGTCTAATTTTAATTATGTCAAAAGTCATTTTAGAAATTGCCGTTTTTTCAGTTCAATCTGCATTGGATGCCATAAAAGCGGGTGCGCATAGAATTGAACTTTGTGAAAATCCAAATGAAGGGGGGACTACGCCATCCTATGGCAGTTTATTAGCAATGTCAAAACAACATAAAGTCCCAGTTTTCCCAATTATACGACCTAGAGGTGGCGATTTTTTATATACGGATATCGAATTTCAAATCATGAAACAGGATGTCCTAATCGCTAAGGAATTGGGATTTAAAGGAGTAGTGATCGGATTATTAAATTCAGATGGCAGTATTGATAAGATTAGAACAACGGAATTAGTTGCCTTAGCACAACCCATGCAAGTAAGTTTTCATCGCGCGTTTGACAGGTGTGCTGACCCCATACAGGGACTAGAAGATATTATAGCAACGGGTTGTCATCGTATTTTAACTAGTGGTCAAGTACCTAATGTAACCAATGCACTTCCTTTGATTAAACAATTAGTGGATCAAGCAAATGGACGTATCATTATCATGCCAGGAAGTGGTGTACGTGCTAATAATATAAGTGAAATTATACAGCAAACTGGCGTGGTCGAAATTCACAGTTCTGCACGAAAAAATACGCCATCTGAAATGGATTTTAAACTAACATCCATGAATGAAAATTTACAAAGCACGGGTGTTGATGCGGATGAAATAAAAATGATGTTAGGTCAAATTTAAAAACAGAAGCATTGTTGTAATTAATACAACATTCTTGCTCTGATCGTATGTTTTACATCCTTCAATAATTCAAACGCTGTTTTAGATAATTTTGAATCCACATCTAAAACAACATATCCAATTTCATCATTGGTCTTTAAGTATTGACCAACAATATTTATTTTATTTTTGGACATCACCGTATTAATAGCACTTAATACGCCAGGTACATTATTGTGTATATGTAAAATACGATGCGCGCCATCTACAGGAGGTAAACTAATGGATGGAATACTATGCGAACCATTTGAAACGCCTCTTTCTAAATATTGGTATAATTTAATACTGACATCTTCGCCAATATTTTCCTGCGCTTCCTCCGTACTTCCACCAATATGTGGTGTTAAAATTACATTGGATAATCCTTGCATGGGGGTTTCGAATTGATCACCATTTTTTTCTGGCTCCCAAGGATACACATCAATAGCAGCACCGGATACCGCTTTTGATTTGATCGCTTTACTTAAAGCATCCAAGTCAACTACTTCTCCCCTAGCATAATTTATTAATATCGCACCTTGCTTAAATTGTTTGATCACATCAGCACTAATTAAATTTTTTGTTTGACTGGTTTCAGGAACATGAATTGAAATAATATCTGAACTACTTACCAAATCCTTTAATGATTTAACCGCTTGTGCATTGCCTAGTGGAAGCTTTGCGTCCGTATCATAAAATTTTACCTTCATCCCCATCGCTTCCGCCATGATACTTGTTTGAGTACCAATATTGCCATACCCAATTAAACCCATTGTTTTTCCTCTTAATTCAAAACTGCCTTTCGCTTCTTTATTCCAAATGCCTTCGTGAGCAGCTTTATTTTTGTCTACTATTTTACGAATCAACATAATGGATGCGCCAATGACTAATTCCGCAACGCTTCTTGTATTACTATAAGGGGCATTAAAAACAGCAACACCTTTTTGTTTGCATGCTTTAATATCTACTTGATTAGTGCCAATACAAAAACAACCAATGGCTTGTAATTTTTTAGCACTATCTAATACTTTTTTTGAAATAAATGTTTTAGAACGAATTCCTAAAATATGCACATCCTTAATTACCTTAATTAATTCCTCCTCACTTAATGCGCCCGATATTTTTTTAACATCCGTATATCCTTGTTCTTTAAAATACTGGACAGCCTTATCACTGATATTTTCTAGAAATAATACTTTGATTTTGGCCTTGGGATAGCTGGTATTGTCAATGTTACTCATGTCACAAAGTTAAAAAAAATAACTGTTTTGTATTCATTAACAATAAATTAGGTCGTTATAGCGTTAATTTGTTGATACTTATTCCTTTTGCACCCTATTAAAAGCGAACAGATGATTGTGAGACTCACCTTAATTTTAGGAATATTCCTTTTAAGTTCTGCTTGTGGAACAAGCCAAGGTCCTAATCCTTTGGTCAATTACCCCTTTGCTTACCAAAAATTAAGTCCTACGGATAAGGAAAAATTAATGATGGAGGTTAAGACCAAATATGAAACCCTTTTAGGTAAAAAAGGCTTTAGTGGTCAAATTTTGGTCGCTAAAAATGGGCAGGTTGTTTTTGAAGATTACCAAGGCTATTCGAATTATAGTAATAAAACTTTAATCCAACCCGAAACACCCATTCATTTGGCTTCCATTTCCAAAACTTTTACGGCCATGGCGGCCCTGAAATTATGGGAGCAAGAAAAATTGGATCTCAAAGCACCTGTAGCAAAATACTTGATTAAGTTCCCAAATAAGGAAGTAACCATTGAACAGTTATTATCGCATCGCAGTGGATTAGCTGATTACACTAATTTTATGGAATCTAAAAAGTATGCCTCAGTAAGGGTAAAAAACAAAAGAGGTAAATGGATTAAGCGTTTAAAACTAATCAAAAACGAAGCTCCTTTTAAAACCGGATTGTACAATAACCAAGATGTGTTGGATTATATGGTCGCAAGAAAACCTTTACCACAAGCATCTCCCGATCGCGTATTTAAATATTGTAATACCAATTACGTTTTACTTGCATTGGTGATTGAAAAAATTACTGGACAAGCTTTTCCTACCTATATGAAAGAAAACATTTTCAAACCCTTGAAAATGGAGAATACTTATATTTTTGATGCTTCCTCCGTAGGTAAATACACCCCTTCTTATAATGCTCGAATGGTGCCTTATAAAATTGAGAAATACGATTGTATTTACGGGGACAAAAATGTATACAGTACAGCAAGGGATATGTTTTTATGGGATAAGGCATTAACCGAGGGTAAATATTTACAACAAGCTACCATGGACATGGCTTATGAGCCTAAAAGCCCTACCAACAAATACTACCATAATTATGGTTTAGGATGGCGTATTTTGACCAATCCAAATGAGGAAAAACTAATTTATCATAATGGCTGGTGGCATGGCAATAACACGGTTTTTACTAGGTTGATCCGTGAAACTGCCACAATTATCATATTGGGTAATAGATTCAATAGCGCTATCTATAAAGGCAAGCAAATTGCTTCCGTTTTTACAGGCAAGGAGGATACAACAAGTTTAGAAGAGTAAACTGTGGTTTTTTTGCCTTTTTTTGGATTTTCTGCCCTATTTTTGCATCCCCTTAATTTTAACTACCGAATATAAGTCTAATATGAAAGAATGTATCAATGATTGTTTGTTTTATGCCGTTCCGGCAATGGGTATTGTAGGTTTATTGTATACCTTATTGAAATTCAATTGGGTATCTAAGCAAGACGCTGGTAACGAACGTATGAAGGAGATCAGCACTTATATTGCTGAAGGTGCTATGGCTTTCTTGAAAGCAGAGTGGAAAATCCTTGGCTATTTTGTGGTAATTGTCGCTTTATTGCTAGGATTTATGGCTACTAAAAATGCCGAAAGTCATTGGAGTATTGCTATTTCCTTTGTCATTGGCGCTGTTTTCAGTGCTACTGCAGGATATATTGGAATGAAAGTAGCTACCAAAGCCAATGTAAGAACAGCGCAGGCTGCTAAAACTAGTTTGGCGCAAGCTTTAAAAGTTTCCTTTACTGGTGGGTCCGTAATGGGATTAGGCGTATCTGGTTTAGCGGTATTAGGTTTGGGTGGTTTGTTTTTAGTGTTGAAAAGCATGTTTTATGTAAATGGAGATCCTTCTGAAATGTTAAGAACCATTGAGGTTTTAACTGGATTTTCATTAGGTGCTGAATCAATTGCATTATTTGCCCGTGTGGGTGGTGGAATTTATACAAAAGCGGCTGATGTAGGCGCTGATTTAGTTGGTAAAGTAGAAGCTGGTATTCCTGAAGATGATCCTCGTAATCCGGCAACGATTGCAGATAACGTAGGTGATAATGTAGGCGATGTTGCTGGAATGGGTGCCGATTTATTTGGTTCTTATGTTGCAACTGTATTGGCTACAATGGTTTTAGGACAAGAAGTTACCGCTGTGGGTGGTGGAAGATTAGTTGACGCCTTTGGAGGTTTGTCTCCTATTTTGTTACCTATGATGATTGCGGGTGTGGGTATTTTATTATCCATTATTGGTACTTTCTTTGTTAGAATTAGTGAAACTGCTGGGTTGAACACCGCGACTGTTCAAAAGGCTTTAAATATGGGTAATTATGGTTCAATGATTTTAACAGCTATTGCTTGTTATTTTCTTGTAACTTATATTTTACCTGAAACCATGTCATTACGTGGTATTGAATTTACAAGAAACGGTGTCATTGGTGCGATCGCTGTAGGATTAATCGTAGGAACTTTAATGAGTATCATTACTGAATACTACACAGCAATGGGTAAACGTCCTGTTTTAAGTATTATCAAACAATCAAGTACGGGTCACGCTACAAATATTATTGGTGGATTAGCGATAGGTATGGAATCTACTTTTATGCCAATCATCGTGTTGGCTGCAGGTATTTTTGGTTCAGCTTATTGCGCAGGTTTATATGGTGTAGCAATTGCAGCTGCAGGTATGATGGCTACAACAGCAATGCAATTAGCCATTGATGCCTTTGGTCCTATTGCTGACAACGCAGGTGGTATTGCCGAAATGAGTGAATTGCCAGCTGAAGTGCGTGAGAAAACAGATATTTTAGATGCAGTTGGTAATACAACCGCAGCAAGTGGTAAAGGATTTGCCATTGCTTCTGCTGCATTAACTTCATTAGCATTATTCGCAGCCTTTGTGGGTGTAGCGATGCCAAATAACCAACATATTGATATCTACAAGGCGGACGTTTTAGCGGCTTTATTTGTAGGTGGAATGATACCTTTCATCTTCTCTTCTTTAGCCATTCGTGCGGTGGGAGAAGCTGCTATGGCAATGGTGGAGGAAGTGCGTCGTCAGTTCCGTACCATTCCTGGAATTATGGAAGGCACAGGCAAACCAGAATATGAAAAATGTGTGGCCATTAGTACAGAAGCATCATTGAAAAAAATGATGTTACCTGGTGCGATTACCATCATCTCTCCTATTTTAATTGGATTCACCATGGGTCCAGAAGCATTAGGTGGTTTTTTAGCTGGTGCAACTGTAAGTGGTGTATTGATGGGAATTTTCCAAAACAATGCTGGTGGTGCTTGGGATAATGCTAAAAAGTCATTTGAAAAAGGGGTTGAGATCAATGGTGAGATGTTCTATAAAAAATCAGAACCACATAAAGCTTCTGTTACAGGAGATACAGTGGGAGATCCATTTAAAGATACTTCTGGTCCTTCTATGAACATCTTAATCAAATTAATGTCGATTGTTTCATTAGTCATAGCGCCTTCTTTAGCGCAAATTCATGCTAGTAAAGCAACCACTGAGGTTAAATCACAAACAGTTGAAATATCCGTAATTAATACAGATACAGCTGCATCCGCTATGATGATTGCTGATACTTCAAATACTGTGACAATTACTGCGGATACCAAAACTTTAGTACAAGCCTTACAAGAAGATGGTTTAGCGCCTAAAGACAATGTAAGCATTCAAATAAAAAATGGTAAAATTTCCGTTAATGGTCAATCTTTAACAGAAGCGCAAAACGCCAAATACAGCCAGTATTTAAATCCAAAACCTAATAAATAGCGTTTAGTTTTAGCAAACATTTTTAATATAATTTAACATAAATCCATCCCTGTTTTTCGGGGGTGGATTTTTTTATTAGAAAACATTTCGTAGATTGCTTACGAATATAATCGTATAAACTATGAGTAAGACCTTTAAGCCAACCGAAAGTGAACTAGAAATTTTAAGTATTCTATGGGATAAACAAACTGCTACTGTTCGTGAAGTGCATGAAGTTGTGCAAAAAACAAAGGATGTTGGGTACACGACTACTTTAAAATTAATGCAGATCATGAATGAAAAAGGGTTGGTGACGCGAAATGTAATGTCTAAAACACATATCTACACCCCTACTATTCAAAGAGAAATTGCACAAGAGCAATACTTAAATAAAATAATCCATACTTTATTTGGTGGTAATGCGTCTCAATTAGTATTACAAGCATTGGGCACGCATCATACTTCTAAAAATGATTTAGATCAGATCAAAACAATGATCAATTCATTACAAAATAAATAACAATACGATTGTATTATGCAACTACTATCCAATATACCTAATGCATTAATAAATAATATAGGCTTTATGGCTATACTATTTATGATGTATGAGTGTGTAAAATGGATGGGGAAAATGAAGCCAGGGCAATTATTCATCACCGCTGGCACTATTCAAGCAATTAGTTTAGTACAATTTTTAATAACTGTTTTTTATCCAAATAGTTTTAGCTTATTACTCATCACTGCTAAAATAGCGACTATTACAATCCCATTTAATAATAATGGTATCCAATGGCTCACTTTAATTGGATTAGCCTATTGTTTGATGTTGATTTACTTTTTAGCAAGAATTATATTTCAGTTTAAATATATCAATGGTTTAAAAAAATCGGCAAATTTTAGTCAGTCAAATTTTTTATTAAATACGCTCCCTCCTCAAGTCTTTAAAAAAACTGCCAATATTAAAATTGGCCTAAGTAAACAAATAGATGCGCCTATTACTTTTGGATGGCTTAATCCAATAGTGTTACTGCCTATTGCCATTTGCAATCAATTGACTACAAAGGAAATTGAGACTATTTTAATGCACGAAATAGCGCATATCCTAAGAAAGGATTATATCATTAATATCATCATTAGCCTTAATCAAACCATTCTGTTTTTTAACCCATTTTCTATTTTACTTAATAAGGAAATGAGTTTGCAAAGAGAAATTGCTTGCGATTTAATGGTCATAAAAAATAATCCTGAAAAAGTTGAATACATGAATGCATTGTTGAAAATTGCAGAACATGTAAATAAGCGCATTCAAAAAAATACAACACTAGCCATAGGAATTTTGGGATCTCAAAGTGAATTATTGAAAAGAATACAATATTTTAATAATATCAAAACGAATACAAGTAAACAATTAATTTTCAAATTAATGACGGGGTTGGCATTTACAACTTGTATTTTTTTATCGACTCGAACTGTTACAACAATAAAATATATGCCTCCTGTTATAAGCGCAAAGGGAATAGAAAAAAATAATAACTATACTGTCGCAGTCGCGAATAAAAAGGCAATCAAGTTATTGAAACCATCGCATATCACTAAAGACATAGATGCAATAAATAGCCATGATTTAAAGAATGAAACCTATGCAAACTTAGTTGATCAAACTTTGATGTGGATTAAAAAACATGAGCCTACTTCCCAATTTGCTACTTATCAAGAGGAGAAAGACAATGAATCCTATAAAATTGCTGACAAACTTTTAATTCGTGCTATCTTCTCCAACTACCAATTAAAAAGAGATTTGTTGAATCAAAAATTAGCGAAAGCAAGTAATTTAAAAGAGGCCTTGGACTATTTGTTAAAGAGTGAGGAATTGGAACAAATAAAACAATATGAAAAGTGGACGAAGGAATTCCTCCAAACACATCCTGAAAATATTGATACTACCTTACTGGAGGAGCCCATAATTTATTAATTTCCCTTCCTCCCACGCAAAATAACATATCTAATATGGATGCGTTTGTAATAAAATCATTTTGATCTGCAAATACTTGCTGATATTTTGGCAATCCTTCAATTCGGCTGTAATTTTTGGGCAACCAAGGATCTTGGTATTTTAATAAGTCATCTACTATAACCTGCTCATGTGATTGGTTTAAATCCCAATTCACTTTTAATTGACTTTGTAGCCAGTCAGCACAAAGCAGTAAAAAGTCAACCAATTTTACTGGTTTATTTAAATATAATGCATGTAAACTTTGTTCGTAATATTCAAAATACGGGGCCCTTTTATAACTGGTGGTGATCGATTTTAAATGTTGCGCACTCCATGGACTATCATAAGCAATTGCAATATCCTTGATGGGTGTTTTTTGATCTCGTCCACCCACAATAGGTATCGTCAACATTAATGGCCCTTGTGAAGTAATAATCACCATTCTATTTTTAAAGCTCATTTTTGTAAATGGCGCTTCAAGATCAAATAGCACATTTTTATTTTCCATTAAGGTTTTCACAAAATGAATGCTTCCAAAATATTGTAGGTCTGTTTTAAAAATTGGTTCGGACATGTGTTTGACTAATCAATTACTAACTGTAAATATATTTCCATAATCAACAAATAACTAATAATTTTATACAAATATCAAAAATGCAGTTTCGAATTACCCCTTCCTTATTTATTTTTTCAATTTTATTATTATTGCTTATTTCATGTAGTCAACCCCAGCCATTTGTATTTAAAGGGTTGAAATCGATTAAAATTGAAAAAGCAAGTCTAGGAAAAAATGTATTCAAGGCTGAATTTACTTATGAAAATCCTAATTCATTTTCATTGGCCTTAAATAAATTAGATGCAGATATTTTTATTAACGATGAGAAATTTACACATTATCATTTGGATACCGTGTTTAATATACCGGCAAATGCTGCATTTGATTTGCCTGCTATTATGGAAGTTGATTTAACTAGTCTTCTCAAAAATAGTATTGACTTGATTTTCAATAAACCAATGAAAATTAGTGTAAAAGGTACTTCCACTTTATCAAAAGGGATGTTTACTAAAACAATCCCTATTGAATTTGAAACTACCCAAAAATTAAATTTGGCTTCGGTATTGAGTGGAAGAAACTAAGACGGCTAAACCTTTCCTTTATTGTTTCCAAGTAGCAGGGCTATTGCGCCACTCCATTAACATGTCCTGTGTACTTGCGTCCACATCTCCTTTTTCAACAGCTAACTCAATTAAACTAGCATAGTTGGTCAATGAAATAAAAGGCACGCCTGCTTTTTTAAAAGCATCATCAGCAATATCAAATCCATAATTAAAAATGGATACCATCCCAACCACTTCTAATCCTGCATTTCTGAGAACATCTACCACTTGCAAACTACTTTTACCTGTAGAAATTAAATCCTCAATCACTAAAATTTTATTGCTCGATGTATAAGCACCTTCTATTTGGTTGCCCAATCCATGCTCTTTGGGTTTTGGTCTTACATAGATATAAGGAAGTTTGAGTTGATCCGCAGCCATAGCACCCCAGGGTATTCCAGCAGTGGCTACCCCGGCCAGCATATCAGCTCCGTCAAATTTTTCAAATATTACATTACACATTTCACTTTTAATAAAATCACGCACATAAGGGAAGGACAACACTTTTCTATTATCGCAATAAATCGGACTTTTCCAACCACTTGCCCATGTAAATGGCTCGTTTGGACTTAATTTTACTGCTCCAACTTGTAATAACTTTTCAGCTACGGCTTTTTGATTTGTCATAATTGTAAATTCGTGAGGCGAAATTAAAGTCAAATTGCTACATTCGTTGCAAGATTTATTAAATACTTTACACATTTTATGCCTACACAAATCATCGCCGCTGGTGGCCTAGTTACCAACCCACAAGGTCAAATACTTTGGATATTTAGAAGGGGTTTCTGGGATTTACCTAAGGGAAAATTAGACGAAGGTGAAACAATTCAAACTTGCGCAGTTAGAGAGGTAGAAGAAGAAACGGGGATTAAAAATATACGATTGCATGAATTATTGAAATTTACGAATCATACCTATTTTGACCAGCACTTAAATCAAGAAGTGGTTAAAAGAACCTATTGGTTTCATATGAGCATTTCAAAGGAACAAAAAGGGATTCCGCAAGAAACAGAGGACATAGAAAAAATTGAATGGCACTCAATTGCCACCGCAAAACATTGTCTAGATAAAACCTATCCTACTATTATTGAAGTGATTGAAGCTTACAGGATAAAAATTAATGAAATTTAATCCTAAAAAAATTAACTGCATTCGTCACAATAAATCTGAATTGTTATTTCAAAGACTTAATAACTGCTTCTGGTAAAAATGGAGATGCATCTCCCCCATTCCTGATAATGTCTCTGACAATGGTGGATGCCACTGAAGTATATTTTGGTTCTCCTGTTAAAAAGATAGTTTCAATAGTGCGATCCATGGTTCGATTGGCATCAGCGATTGTTTTTTCATATTCAAAATCACTCACGTATCTAATACCTCTTAAAATAAAATGGGCGCCAATGGATTGACAAAATTTCACGGTTAATCCATCATAGGTAGCCACTTCCACCTTTGGTTGGTCTTTGTAAATTTCATCAAACCATAACCTGCGTTGGTCTGCTGTAAACATTGGATTTTTAGAAGCATTAATGCCAATACCCACCACTACTTTATCAAATAATGGCAAGGATCGATTAATAATATCTATATGACCTAATGTTACGGGGTCAAAAGTTCCAGGAAATAAACAGATTCTTTGCATGGCTTAAAATTAGGAAAATTGCGAACAACTAAAGCAATTATGCTGGATTAGTTCGTCCAGTCAACAGATATAAGCAAGACATTCTTACCGCGACGCCATTCTCCACCTGGTCTAAAATGATAGAATGTGAACTATCTGCCACATCACTATCAATCTCTACTCCTCTATTTATGGGTCCAGGATGCATGATCACAATATCCTTTGAAAGCTTATCCAACCTAAGTTTCGTGATACCATAAGCCATGTTATATTCTCTTAAAGAGGAGAATAAAGGCTGATTTTGACGCTCTAATTGAATTCTGAGCACATTGGCCACATCACACCAAGCCAGGGCTTTATCAATATTATATTCAACCTTAATATCCATTGCTTCTTGAAGGTAAGTAGGTATTAAAGTGGGTGGCCCTGAAACCATAACTTCAGCTCCCATTTTTTTAAGTAAATAAATATTACTTAAAGCAACTCTGCTGTGCATGATATCTCCAATAATGGCAACTTTTAAGCCAGCCAATTGTCCTAGTTTCTCCTGCATGGAGAAGGCATCCAATAAAGCCTGAGTAGGATGTTCGTTAATCCCATCCCCAGCATTAATAATGGCCGCATCAATATGTTTGGCTAAATAATGTGGTGCCCCTGAAGCGCTATGTCTCATCACCACCATATCCACTTTCATGGACAAAATATTATTGACCGTATCTAATAAGGTTTCGCCTTTTGCAGCAGAGGAATTGGACACGGTAAAATTTACTACATCAGCAGATAAACGCTTTTCAGCGAGTTCAAATGAAATTCTTGTCCTAGTTGAATTTTCGTAAAATAAGTTTACAATCGTAACATCCCTTAAAGTGGGAACCTTTTTAACAGGTCTTTGTAAAACTTCCTTGAATTGCGATGCAGTTGATAAAATAAGTTGGATATCCTCTTTAGTGAGGTCCTTGATACCAAGAAGATGTTTGGTAGTTAGTGCCATTAAAAAACAAAATTAGTATATTTTTTTCAACCTGCCATGTCTATTATCCAATATTTTAGTCCACCAGGAGTATTACATCATCTACCCCATCATTTTCCTTCCACCTAACTTTCACCTTATAAGGAGAAGCGTCAATCATTTCCTTTCCAGTAAAATCGGGCTGAATGGGTAATTCTCGACTTGGTTTTCTGTCAACCAAAACACATAAAGAAACCTTGGATGGACGACCAAAAGCCAATAAAGCATCCAATGCAGCTCTGATGGTGCGACCTGTAAATAATACATCATCAATTAAAATGACCGTTTTCCCTTCAATACTAAAAGGAAGATCAGTTTGTGTTGCTAAGTGTAATTCTCTACGAATATCATCCCGATAAAAAGTAATGTCCAATTTCCCATAAACTACTTGATCCGAAGGTAATTCTTGGTGTAAAGCGGCTACAATTCGGTCACTTAAATAAATCCCCCTAGGTTGTAAACCAACAATCACTGCATTGGTTAAACCTGGATAAGTTTCTAAAATTTGGTGTGCCAGCCTTTTAATAATGCTCGGTAGCTGTTGTTCACTGATCAGCGTCATTCCGTTAAATTTTAATAAAATTACACCCTTTTTCTCAATTTTTAAGGTGCTTAATGAAACCCTTTGTATTTTGCACACATGGTGGGCATTCAGCAACTTACATTGGTACAATTCAGGAATTACATTCAAAAGGAATTCAACTTTACAAATCGTATTGTAGGCATTGTTGGCCCCAATGGTGTTGGAAAAACGAATGTATTAGATGCCTTGTATTATTTATCCTTTACCAAAAGTTACTTTAGCCGTCCCGATGCACAAAATGTTCATCACGCCTATCAAGGCTTAAGAATTGATGGGAAATACAATATTAATAATAACGAAGTCACTATTTCTTGTATAATTAGAGAAAATTTAAAAAAGGAATTTTATTTCGATGAGGAAATGTACCCGAAGCATTCACAACACTTAGGTAAAATTCCCTGCGTGATGATAGCCCCTGATGATGTTCAAATTATTACAGGCACAAGTGAAGAACGACGAAAATTAATGGATAGTTTGTTGTGTCAAATTTATCCCCCCTATTTAAAATATTTAATTCAATACAATAAGATATTATTACAGCGAAATAGCTTATTAAAATTAGCGAGCGAAACAGGAAATTTAGATGCATTACTTTTAGAAACACTGAATGAACAATTAATAGAGCATGGAAAGCCCATTCACGAATATCGAAAACAATTAATGCAGGAATGGCTACCTGAAGTTTTAAATCTATACCAACACTTAGCAGGACAAGCCGATCATATTTCCATTAAATACCAATCGGCTTTGAATGACCAGGATTTTAAAACATTACTTGAACATTCTTTACCTAAGGATACGATACTCCATCGCACTAATGTGGGTATCCACAAGGACGATTTAGTAATTACGATACAAAATCAACCTTTTAAACAAGAGGCCTCTCAAGGACAAAGAAAAAGTTTATTATTCGCCATACGACTTGCGGAATGGATGACATTAAAAAAATACAAAGGATTTTCTCCCATATTATTGATGGATGATATATTTGAAAAATTAGATGAGAACAGAATGGTACAATTACTTGCCTGGGTAAGTAAATCCACTGATGGACAAGTGTTTATCACCGATACACATAAGGACAGATTAACTCAACTATTGGGCAAACATTTGAGTAGTTATCAATTAATTGAAATTTAAAATCGTAACTTGGTCTTTCGTTATGGCAACATTTAAATTAGGCGACGCTTTAAAGCAATTCGTTCAAACTAGTAAATTAAAAAATGGAATTAGGGCTGCTCAAATTGAGGAAGTGTGGTCTGAAATCATGGGCGTTACTGTAGCCAAATACACTGATAAAATTTACATATTTAATCAAAAGCTTTTTATTGAAACAAGTATTGGTCCTTTGAAAAACGAATTGGGTTTTCAGAAAGTGCAAATTATACAAAGGGTCAATGAAAAAATGGGAGAAAATGTAATTTCAGAAGTTATCATAAAATAATAAAATTCTTTACTTTTCTACATAATCTTGGTAGGTAATTTTTTGCATGATGGTAGACCCATTCATTACAAAAATGGTTGGCCAAACTCTAGCGGCTGTCTTAATCATGGTGATATCGCCAATAAGTACATTTTCACCAGGTAATGATTGAATGGCACCTGCTTTATCAGCTGTGACGATATAAATTAA
>JAURIP010000163.1 GCA_030832695.1 Sediminibacterium sp.
CAAATGGAATTAATCCACGCTCCATTTCACTACCCAATACATTACAAAGTATTCTTCTAAAATATTCGTGCCTAGGGAATGATAAAAAACTTCTAGAATCTGTAAGCATTCCTATAAATCTACTTAACAAACCCATATTACTCACCGAATTTAAATGTGCCGTAATGCCGTCTTTTTGATCATTAAACCACCATGCTGCACCTGACTGAATTTTACCTGGATAAGAACCGTCATTAAAATTACCAGCCATCGTTGCAAGCATATCATTATCTGCGGCATTAATACTATACAAAATGGTTTTTGCGAGTTTGTTATTGGTATCCAAATGATTTAAAAAAAGACTTAACTTTTTTGGATTGACACTAGTTCCAATGGAGTCCCAACCTGTATCAGGTCCCATTGTATTAAACATACGCGTACTATTATTTCTAATGGGACCTATATGATATTGCTGCACCCATCCTTTTTCATATCCCCACTCAGCAAACTGAATAAGCATAGCTGTTTTGAACTGTTCAACTTCGAATGCAGATGGAGTTGTACCTACTCTTACTTTGTCAAAAATCTTTTCTAATTCAGTATGCGTATAAGATTCATAATAGGCCGCTTCAATGCCATGATCAGAAGCTTTACAACCCATCGATTCAAAATAGTCGTGACAAAATTTTAACGCTTCTAGGTAATCATTAAAACTGCGAATAGAGGTATTGGTTCGCCCCTCTAATTTGGATACATACAAATTAAACTGCGCTGTCACATCAATTGCCATTGCCTTGTCTGGACGAAATGTAGGCGCAACCTTTATCCCAATAGGATAATCCATTAAAAATTTATGATGTTCTAATGAATCTGTAGGATCATCTGTAGTACCAACAAATTCCACACCCATCATTTTTAATAAACCTTGAGGCCTATGTGAATCTTTGGATAAAATTTGATTGGTTTTGTCGTAAATAGTTGCAGCAGATTGGGAATCCAACATAGTGGATATCCCAAAATAGCGCTTAAGTTCTAATTGCGACCAGTGATGAAGTGGGTTTCTAATTGTTTTAGGAACGGTACTAGCCCAAGCATTAAATTTTTCGATTGCAGACGCTGAACCAGAACAATATTTTTCATCCATCCCGTTTGTACGCATGGCTCTCCACTTGTAATGATCGCCATCGACCCAAGCTTCAGTGATGTTACTAAAATTAAGATTGTTGGCAATGATAGCCGGACTTAAATGATTGTGGTAATCAATGATTGGCATTTTTGCAGCATAGTCATGATATAACCTTTTAGCAGCTGCACTTTCTAGCAAAAAATCGTCATGAATAAAATCCGGCATAGTAGTTTAGTATATAGATTTTTTAATACCCATTTCTAGGCCTCTCAATTCGGCCAAACCTCTCAGCCTTCCAATGGCAGAGTACCCTGGGTTCGTTACTTTTTTTAAGTCATCTAACATTTGATGACCATGATCAGGACGCATAGGAATTGAAAGGCCTCTCTTTTTCATTACGGCTAAAATTTCTTTTACTACCGCATACATATCAACATCACCCTCTAAATGATTGTCTTCAAAAAAGTCTCCATCCGCATTTCGCTTGGTGCTACGTAAATGAATAAAATTAATTCGATCTCCAAATGCAGCCACCATGGCAGGCAAATTATTATCTGCTCTTACACCAAAAGAGCCCGTACAAAAACAAAGCCCATTACTTAAAGCAGGTACTGCATCAAAAATTGTGCCCATATCAGATGCAGTGCTTACCACGCGAGGCAATCCTAGAATAGGAAATGGAGGATCATCAGGATGTATCACCATTTTAACCCCACAACTTTCTGCAACAGGAATAATATTTTGTAAAAAATATATTAAGTGGCTTCGTAATTTTTGCGCATCAATACCATCATAAGTTTTAAGGGCCGTTCTAAAAGCTTCCATTGTAAAACTCTCTTCACTTCCCGGCAACCCTTTGATCATGTTTAATTGAACCTGCATTTTTTCTTGATCTGATGTAGATGCAAACCATTTTTTTGCAGCTTCAATTTGAGTTGAAGTATAATCCTTAATTGCGTTTTCTCTTTCCAAAATAAATAAGTCAAATGCTGTAACAGCAGCCTGCTCATATAAAAGGGCCAAAGATTTATCTGGCATTGGGTAGGCTAGGTTTGTGCGTGTCCAGTCCATTACCGGCATAAAATTGTAAGTAACAATATGTATCCCACAAGCGCTAAGATTTTTAATGGTTTCAATATAGTTGGCAATATATTTTTCAAAACCAGTTGATTGTGTTTTTATAGCTTCATGTACAGGAACGCTTTCTACAACATCCCAAGTGAGTCCTGCAGATTCAATCATATCAATTCTTTCGCGAATTGCTTCAATAGACCATACTTCGCCATTTGGTATTTGATGAAGCGCAGAAACCACCCCTGTACAACCTGCTTGTCTAATATCCCAAAGGCTTACTGGGTCGTTTGGCCCATACCAGCGCATTGTTTGAATCATTGATTCTTTCATAATCTATCCTTTTATATACAATTATACACCACTAAAAGCAAGAAAACCGCCATCTACATTGGTTATTGTTCCTGATACAAAAGTAGAAGCGTCACTTAAAAGCCAAATCAACGCTCCATTTAGTTCTGAAGGAGATCCAAACCTTTTATATGGTGTATTGTCCATTATTTTTGTAGCCCTTGCTGTAAGCGTACCGTCTGGGTTGGTGAGCAGCGTTCTATTTTGTTCCGTTAAAAAAAAGCCTGGGGCTATTGCATTCATTCTAATTTGATCCCCATATCTAGCAGCCAATTCTACAGCAAACCATCTGGTATAAGCATCAATTGCAGACTTTGCTAAACTGTAGCCTAAAACCCTCGTTAATGCAGTTGTAGCACTCACCGATGAAATATTTACGATACTAGCTTTGGGTGACTTAGCCATGATGGCACCAAATATTTGAGTAGGCAACAGGGTGCCAAATAAATTAAGGTTCATCACCTTTTGTAGACCCTCCATATTTAATGAAAACAAATCATCGCCGGGCTGAACTACTGCTTCTGGCATATTTCCACCAGCTGCATTTACAAGTCCATCAATTTTACCATATAAATCCACCATTGTATTGGCTGCAACGTATAGTTGCTTTTCGTCCAATATATCTGCAATTAATGCAACGGCTTTCCCACCAGCCGCATTAATTTTTTCAACTCTTTCATTTGCAACTTGCTCATTTCTGCCAAGTACGCCTACTACTGCACCCGCATTTGCAATCGCTTCTATAAATGCTCCGCCTAATATACCTGTTGCACCAGTTACAACAATAACCTTACTTTCTAATGAAAACATTTCGCTACTCATTTTTAATTATTTTATGACTTCAAACCTTTTTTTCAATCGAATATCTTCACTAGATGACCCTATTTGCACTTCAAAAAAACCAGGTTCAACCAGCCATTTCATATCCTTGTCTAATAGTTTTAAATCATCTTGTTTCAAATTAAAATGAACCCTTTTTGTTTCTCCACTATTTAATGTTATTCTTTCAAAACCTCGAAGTTGGGTTTCATATACTGTAACACTACTCACCTCATCTTTTAAATAAAGCTGTACCACTTCGTCACCTTTATATTTACCTGTATTTGTGATATCAACAGAAACCGAAATGTCATTTTCTGAATTTGATTTTTCTGGTGTAACCATAAGATTGCTGTAGGCGAAAGTTGTGTAACTTAATCCATGACCAAAAGGATACAACGCACCATACACATTTGTTTTTCCAAAACCATTTGGACCATCACCAGGCTGACCAGCATGAGACCCTGGTTTAAAAGGAAAATTATATTCGATTTGGCCAACAGATTTTGGAAAAGTAACAGGGAGCTTACCACCTGGGTTATAATCGCCAAATAAAGTTTCTGCAATAGCATTACCGCCATCTACACCTGGAAACCAAGCTTCAATAATTGAAGGGATATATTTATTAGCCCAGTTAATAGTAAGCGGTCTTCCATTAATTAAAATTAAAACGATGGGCTTTCCTGTCTCATACAATGCCTGCAATAATTGCAACTGTTTTCCTGGTAAATCTAAACTAGTTCTACTTCGACTTTCTCCAACTAAGGTTTCTTCTTCACCTAAAACAGCAAAAACCACATCACTTAATTTTGCTTTATCGACAGCCGCTTTTATTTCATTCAATTCATTTGCCGAAGATAATTGAGGATACAATTCGCTTTCAGGCCAATTAGCATCTATTGTTTCACAACCCTTAGCATACTCCACAGTTGCAAATTTGGAAGCATAGGTTTGCATGCCCTCAAGCACGGAAATAACTTTTACATTATTAGGTCCGTAGCGACTCATAGAATGTAAAGTATCAGCAGCTAAGGGGCCTGTAACGAGTATTTTTTTAATGGCTGATTTATTAAGTGGCAACAATGCATTATTGTTCTTTAATAAAACCAATACTTCCTTTGAAACTTGTTTTGAAAAAGATTTCGCATCCTCATTATTAACAATAGCATCTGCTAGCGATGGCTCACTATATGGATAATCAAATAAACCTAGTTTAAATTTCACCCTCAAAACATCCGCAACTCTTGCATCTAAAGTTTTTGG
>JAURIP010000110.1 GCA_030832695.1 Sediminibacterium sp.
AATAATGCTGTTTCAAGCGTCGCTGTTCCGCTGGTGACAAGTGCTGCTTTGCTATGGTTTAAAATAGCGTAGGTATTATTTTTAACAATATGGACATTGGGTAAATTAGGCATCAATGCATTGAACCAGTCATCTGCTAATCCTGGCGCTTGTGCAACTGCAAAATGTTCATGAGGAAAATGTGCGGCGACGGATAACATCATGGGTAGCATCTTTTCAATTTCTTGCTTTCTACTTCCAGGTAATAATGCAATCAAAGCTTGCCCATTTAATTGGGGCAAAGGGTGGGGTAAATTTACTTGTGAAGCAAGTACCTGCATTAAAGGATGTCCTACATAATCGACCTCCCAATTCCAGCGGTCCTTAAAATATTTTTTCTCAAAAGGCAGGATACATAATAATCGATCAATATTTGCGCGCATGGCAGGCACCCTATTTTCCTTCCAAGCCCAAACCTGCGGTGCAATAAAATAAATCACTTTTAAACCTTTTTGCTTCGCCCATTTGGCAATGCGTAAATTAAAGCCAGGGTAATCAATACAGATTAACACATCGGGGTTAAAATCAGTTATATCTTGTTTACAAAACTTTATATTCTTTACAATGGTAGATAAATTCATCACCACTTCCACTAATCCCATAAAGGCCAATGAACGGTAATGCTTTACCACATTTCCGCCTGCAGCTTGCATTAAATCACCACCCCAACATTGGATAACAGCAGCTGCATCCTTTGCTTTGATAGATTTAATTAAATTAGATCCATGTAAATCGCCGCTGGCTTCTCCAGCTATTATATAATATCGCATTTATAAAAACCATTTACATGCAATTGCAGCAATTGCATAAATACAAGTGGTGAAAAATATGCCCTTCGCAGTTTTATCTGCCTGTTTTTGAAAAAAGTAAGTGAGTACGCCTCCATTCAATAGTAAGGATACACTAATCATTGCCGACAAGATCGATTTTTGTTGAATAAGTAAATCGCTAAATTCCGTAAAGGAGAACACGCTAAACTTCCATTCGTAAAAAAGGTAAAATCCTAAAAATGGGAGCACTAGTCCAACCATCACACCTAATATATAATTGTCCTTTACCATTTCCATTTTTTACTTAGTTTTTCCTTTAGCAAATGATTGGTTAAATCAAATTGAACAGGAACCACGCTTACATAATTATTTTTTAAGGCCCATACATCCGTATCCTTTGACTTATCAAAGTTGACAAACTCACCCGTCAACCAATAATATTTTTTACCATGTGGGTCGGTACGCTCAATAAATTTTTCATCATACTTTGCATAGGACTGTTTGCAAATTTTAATCCCTTTAATCAAAGCGGTTTTCACATTCGGGATATTGACATTTAAGCAAAGGTGTTTATCTATATTTTTATCGGCTAGTAATTGCTTCACTATGATGCGCGCATAATGTTGCGCAGCGGTAAAATCGGCCCCATTGCTTAAATCCATTAAGCTAAATCCAATACTCGGAATACTTTCAATGGAAGCTTCCAATGCCGCCGACATGGTGCCAGAATAAATGACATTGATAGAATGATTGGCGCCATGATTAATCCCGCTCAAGCAAATGGATGGCTTGCGGTGTAAAACTTTATCTACCGCTAATTTTACGCAATCCACGGGTGTCCCGCTACAAGTGTAGGCTTCAACGCCGTCAACAATATGTGCTTTTTGTAACCTTAAATGTTGTCCAAGGGTGATGGCATGTCCCATACCGCTTTGTGGTTTGTCGGGTGCTACCACAATTACTTTACCTAAATCCTTCACCGCTTCCACTAATGCCTTAATGCCTGGTGCACTAATACTGTCATCGTTGGTAATTAAGATAACCGGCTTTTCTGCTTTTGTTTTTGCCATACTGCAAGTTACCGAGATAGGGGGTTGCCACAAAATAAAAGGAGTTGACTGGGATAATTTGGGGAATAAATAAGTTTTGGTTCCGTTATCGGAATTAGATGATTTACTAAGATGTTGAAAAAAAAGTCTAAAAATATTTGGAAATACTAAATATATTAGTAAATTGCACTAAAATAATTAGTTATGTCATACGCAGGAAAAAATTTAAAATACATCAGAAAGCAGCGCGAATGGACACAAGAGGAAATGGCCAATCAACTTCAAATTAAGCGATCCTTGGTAGGGGCTTATGAGGAGGAGCGCGCCGAACCAAGGTTGGATGTGCAGGAAGTCATCTGTGCTAAATTTAATATCAGTTTAGAGCAATTCTTGTTTGAGGATTTATCTGAAACAGGGGGATTGTCGGCAGGTTCGAATAATAGCTATTTAGAACGTCGTCGCTCTATGAAGTCCGATAAGTCAATCAGTTTAGCACCTATTGTGCCCTTTGTGCCTGTTAAGGCTGCAGCGGGATACTTGGCAGGTTATGCTGATCCAGAGTTCCTAGATGAGCTCAATACTTTCACTTTACCTATGTTGGCGCCTGGTGATTACCGTGCGTTTGAAATCATTGGGGACAGTATGCTACCCACCCCAAGTGGGAGTGTTATAGTGGGTGAAAAAGTGGATAATATGAAGGAAGTAAAGAATAGTAATACCTATATCGTCGTCTCAAATGCAGATGGAGTAGTATATAAAAGAGTAATCACCAATGAAGCTGTTACTGAACGACTTACTTTATTGAGTGACAATCCATTA
This sequence comes from Sediminibacterium sp., assembly GCA_030832695.1. The sequence goes on from JAURIP010000110.1 coordinate 2,678, forward strand.
TACGAGCCATATCAAGTAAATACACAAGATATAGTGGAAATATGGAAAGCCGTTTATATTATCCAAAAAGCAGGGGCGCAACCCATGTGGAATGTGGACCAATTAGCCGGGGTGGTTAATAATTTACAGGATCAAATTACCAATATGAAGCGCAAGATGAACTAGTTGTTTATTAATAGTAAGCTATTCCCACTCAATAGTTGCAGGTGGTTTGCTGCTTATATCATATACCACACGGTTAATACCTTTTACTTCATTGATAATTGAGTTGCTCATATGGGCTAGGAATTCATAAGGTAAATGTGCCCAGTCGGCAGTCATTCCATCAACCGAGGTTACGGCTCTTAAAGCAACGGTGAATTCATAGGTTCTTTCGTCACCCATCACACCCACACTTTTTACAGGTAAAAGAATAGTGCCTGCTTGCCATACCTTATCATACAATCCGAATTCTTTTAGTCCATTCATGTATATCGCATCAGCACGTTGAAGGAGGTCCACCTTTTCGGCGGTGACTTCCCCTAATATACGAATGGCTAGTCCAGGTCCTGGGAAAGGATGTCTGGCGATCATGGCACTTGGTATCCCTAGTTCAAGACCTACTCGGCGAACCTCATCTTTAAATAAGCTCCTTAATGGCTCCACTAAAGTAAGGTGCAATGATTCAGGTAAGCCACCCACATTGTGGTGCGACTTTATGGTTTGAGAAGGGCCATGAACGCTTACGCTTTCAATTACATCAGGATATATTGTTCCTTGACCTAAAAACTTAGCTTCCAGCATTTTAGATGCTTCTACTTGAAATATATCTATAAATAGTTTTCCTATTACTTTTCGCTTTTCTTCGGGTTCTGATTTGCCAGCTAGACCATCGTAGAACATTTGCTTCGCATCAATGCCTCTTACATTTAATCCGATCCTGTTATAGGTGTCCAATACCTGCTGAAATTCGTCCTTACGTAAAACACCATTGTCTACAAAAATACCATGAAGGCGATCTCCGATGGCCTTATGAATTAGGGTGGCAGCTACGGTACTATCCACTCCGCCACTTAAGGCCATAATCACATGACCCTCTCCAATTTGTTCCTTTAGCTTTTGAACCGTTTCCGTAACAAAGGATGCTGGGGTCCAATTTTGATGGCAACCACATATATCCACCAAAAAGTTTTTGATCATCACTTTACCTTGAGAGGAATGGTATACTTCTGGGTGAAATTGTAAGCCATGCAAACTGTTGCCATCGTCCTGCTTTTTGCGAAAAGCGGCTACGGGAATGCTGTCAGTATCGGCTAAAAGTTCAAAGTTCTCTGGGAGTTGGGTAATAGAGTCGCTATGGCTCATCCAAACCTGGCTATTATCTTCAATATCTTTAAATAGGATGTCCTCTTTCTTTACTCTTAGTTGGGCACGCCCGTATTCTCTTTTGTTCGATTTTTCAACCTTACCACCAAAATTCTTAGCACTTAACTGGGCACCATAACAAACGGTCAATACTGGCACCTTTTCTAGAATAGCTTTAATGTCAACATTGGGCGCTTCCTCCTCGTTTACACTTGCAGGGGAGCCACTTAGGATGACCCCTTTTAGACTAGGGTCAAATTGAATCGCATGGTGAAAAGGGGTGATTTCGCAATACACATTTGCTTCACGTACAGCCCTAGCAATTAGCTGGGTATATTGGCTACCAAAGTCGAGAATTAGGATTTTTTCAATCATGGGACGAAGTTAAGCAAAAAAAAATCCCCCCGAAAACTCGAGGGGATTTTGAAGTGTATAAGTTTAGTCCCGCTAAGCGGTATTAATTTCTTTTTTTAACAACTACAGCTTTAACTGCAGTGTGTCTTGCTAACTTACTCTTTAAATTAGCCGCTTTGTTTTTGTGGATAATTCCACGTTTTGCTAATTTGTCAATTTGAGAAATGATGTTAGGAAGCTTCTCGTCATATGCTTTTTGCTCTTCAACTGTTTTCAATTCACGAATAGCATTACGCGTAGTTTTACCGTAATAACGATTTCTGTCGCGACGTTTAGTTGCTTGTCTTACATCTTTTTTGGTAGCCGAATGATTTGCCATGTACTAATATTAATTTTCAGGAGGGCAAAGGTAAGGTACTTAAACAAATAATTAAAATTAAAATACAAAAAAAATAAAAATCAATACAACTATATGTAAATCAATTAGTTATATATGCTACACGACTCGTATTTTATTGGAAATAAAGGGAAATAAAATAGGAGGGTAACCTTGGACAATTTTTAGGGGTTTTAATACCCAAGAAAGTTCCCTTTTGGGTTAGATCACCCCTAATCTAATTATCCAATTTTCAGGGGCCGTACTTGTTAAATTTATCCGCTAATTTTGGGCGCCTGCGAAAGCGAGGCTTTATATATGCACCAACAGATTCACCAACAAATAGCTGATAATTTACTTGACAACTACCAGGGGCAGGAGCCATTGGCCAATTATTTAAAAAAGTATTTTTCGGCTAATAAAAAACATGGTAGTCGGGATAGAAAAAGCATTTCTGCATTTTGTTATGCGCATTTTAGAGATGGGGAAATTGTTTTCCCGCTTGTGCAAAATGTATCCACGGAAATAAATGTGAAACAATTTGTCGCATCCCATCAGGAGCAACCCTTGTTGTTTATTCGGGTGCGTCCTTGGCAAAGAGAAAAAGTAATTCCAAAACTAATTGCAGCACAAATTACTTATCAGGAAATTACGCCCACCACTTTTGCTTTCGTTAATACCACTTCACTTCAAAATGTATTGGAGTTAAATAAGGAAGTGGTGATCCAGGATATAAATTCACAAGCACTTGCTTCCTTACTTGCACTCGTGCCCACGAGTATGGATCAAGTATTAAATGTTTGGGACGCCTGCGCTGCAAGTGGCGGAAAATCTATTTTAATGTTTGATTATTTGTCGAATATTAAAAT
>JAURIP010000354.1 GCA_030832695.1 Sediminibacterium sp.
AGCAAGTCGGTTAACTATGGGTAAGGCCACTGCGCAGGTTAGATTGGCAGCAGGTGCCAACGATTTTGGTAGTATTATGTTGGAGGACAATGTGGTGAGTGCGGCAGGTGCACAACTCCGATTTACCTACAAATCCATACAGGAAGCCATTGCCGAAGCTGGTTTTGAGCCACAATTAAGAAACCAACAATACGAATGGCGTGAATTACCTGCTGGTATCATGGAGCAGGTAATTGATTATTAAAGTTTGGATCTACATTAATGTAACTTTTTTACTAGGAGTTCGTTATAGGATTATAACGCTCAATGCCCCATCATGACTGAACAGGATTACAATAATTGTGTAGATGAACATTCCAATGGAGTGTACCGGTTTATTGTAAAAAATATCAGAAATACACAAGATGCAGAAGATATTGTGCAATCTGCCTTTGAAAAACTATGGGTAAACCGGGAACGTGTAACCCCACTCAAAGCAAAGTCCTATTTGTATACGGTCGCCTACCATCAAATGATTGATGTGATTCGAAAGGAAAATAAAAAACCTACGACGAATGAGTTTATGGAAGTAGATCAGGTCTCGCACCAAACCAGTTCCGAATTAAAGCAAAATTTATTAAGTGCCATTAACCAACTCAACCCTACGCAAAAAAGTTTGGTGTTGTTAAAGGATTATGAAGGATACTCCTATCAAGAGATTGGAGAAATTATGAACTTATCAGAAAGTCAGGTGAAGGTTTATTTGCACCGGGCAAGGTTATTTTTAAAGACCCAATTATTGGAACTCGAAAAAGTAAATGCGTAACAATGAAAATTAACCAACATAATTACGAGCATTATTTTTTGATGTATATCGATAATGAACTTTCCGCTGAGGAAAGGGCTGAAGTAAACGACTTTATCATGCAGCACCCGAATTATGCAAACAAGTTGGAGGAATTACAACAACTTAAGATAAGTCCAGATAATATTATTTACGAAAATAAATTTTCATTATACAAATTGAGCGAGCAGGATGAACAGTGCATTACTTATCTGGAAAATGAAATGACCATTGAAGAAAAAGTAAGTTTTGAAAGTGAAATATCCACGAATATTTATTTACAATCTAATGTCAAGCAATGGCAGGCCACTTTTATTACTCCGCCCACAACCATAGAGATAGATCCAAATTTTAAAAATAGCTTATATAAAAAGTCAGCACAAATAAAGCCTTTATGGGCAACTACGATATTTAAACGATGGGCATCGGTTGCGGCAATATTGATTTTAGTTATTGGGTTTAGCCTATTTAATGCGGAAAATAAGCAAGAGACACCCTCCTTTACCAATAATATTGGAGTAAAAACTAAATTCAATAAGTCAGCAGTTACTGAAACAAATAATGTCGCTGACATCAAGGCTACTGAAAATTCAATCGCTTTAAATAAGATAAAAAAAGAAGCACTGTCGCCAATTGTACCCATTAGAGCGCAAGCCCAAAATGAAAACGCAAACAGCAACTTAAACTCATTAAATAATAAAAATATTGTGGCGCTTAATGATGATGTGGCAATGGAATTAGTCCCTAAAGTAGCAATAGATACAAAAACAATGAATGAAACAGCTTCCTTACCCAAGGAAATACGCCCAACAAATATTTCAAATGTAAATGAGGAAGCGAAAAATAATATGGAGGCGATTAGTACACCAATCCAGGTGCAATACAGCAATATTGATACTGATGAGGAAGAACGTAGTATTAATATTGCCAACATAGAAATTGATGGCGCAAAATTCAGAGAGATCAGTCGAAAAATTACAACCCTATTTAAAAGAACCAAACCCGAAAATGATAAATATAAATAAAATGAAAAAAGTAAAATTACTCCTTGTTTCGATGATCTGTTATGGAATCGTAAATGCACAAGCGGATACCAGTGCCCATAAAACAAACCCTTTAAAAACCGATTCTATTTCCGCAGATACCATTACCATTGGTAATATCATGATCGTTAAGGGGTCTGGTAACAATACAAACACAAATTACAAAAACCAAACACCTATTATCGCAGCCAATGCAGACACCTTACAATTGGGTCGCTACAAAGTGGTCATTGATGAAAATAGCCATACACGCTTTAATAAAGGATGGGTGAAAGGCGATATAGATGGTGTTAAAATATATAAATCACCCAAACCAGTAAGAAATGTGAGGACCAATTGGTTCTCCTTTGATTTAGGATATGCCAACTTTCAGGACAAGTCGCCCACAAT
>JAURIP010000309.1 GCA_030832695.1 Sediminibacterium sp.
ATTATCGGGAAAGTGTCGACTAGAAACAAATTCGATTCCAGAAGTTGGACGCACCATTTGGCTTTCCTCAATAATGTTGGCTGCCTTAGGTGTTGCTTCTGCATATCTTGATTTAACAGTGCCTGGCATCATCCAAGTAACCTCTGGTCCTGATGTTTCTGCATAAAAAACTTGTCCCCACTCATCAAAAGCAATACCCCATGGATTTGGTATTGAAAGCTGTGCAATGCGATCTAGTTTTTTATTTTTTGGATCGTATCTAAAAAATCCGCCGTTGGTTCCACGAACGGGACCATAAGAGGTTTCAATATCATTCAATAAAAAAACACCCTCGCCCATATAAATTGCACCAGAGGGGTCCGTGGTATAAGCATGGTGTGCGTGATGTGTATCATGATCATCAAAACCACTTAATAAAATTTCACGGGTATCTGCAACATCATCGCCATTCGTATCTTTTAATAACATGAAGTTGGTTCCTTGAGAAAGATAAACACCTTCTGGTGCAAGTTCAAATCCTAGCGGGAGTTGAAGACCATCTGCAAATGTTGTTTGTTTGTCTGCTTTTCCGTCACCATTAGTATCTTCTAAAATAATTAATTTGTCGTTTGGTTTTGGATCACCTGGTTTCCAATGTGGATAGGTCGGCATCACCGCCACCCATAATCTTCCTTTGTTATCAAATGAAATTTGAACGGGGTTGGCTAGTTCAGGAAATTCCACTTCTGAAGCAAATAAATTTATTTGATAGCCCGGTGCCATTTTAAATTTATCAATTGCATCTTGACCATATAAATATTTCGGCAACTCCGCCTTTCCCGTTGGCATAAAATTGGTTACTACGGCAGGTAGCGGTGATGTTTTTGCATCAGCTGCAGCTAGGTCATATTTTTTTCCTTTAGCGGCAAACCAGACAGCCGAGTCACGTATAACCGTCATCTCTCTAATTTTTTGAAGCTCTGCCGGATAATTTCCTGGGCCAAATGGATCATAGCGACGCCCAAACACGTGTACACCATTCGGTGCTTTAAAATCATTATGCCACATCCAGTCCTTTTCTATTACGGCAGCTAATACACTTGCGCGATTCGCTTCATTAATTACTGGTGATTTTCCGAAAACTGCATCTACTAAAAATGGCGAAAACTTTTTATAGCCATCGTCATTTAATTGAGATCCGTCAATGGTTAAATCGTTGGTTGTGTTTTCAAGCCATGTTTTTGTAGGTGTAAATGCATCCACAAAAAGTACACCGTTTTTTTCTGCCACCTGTTTCATGGCATCTTTATATAATTGCAAATTTTTATTTTCTGCTTGTCCGTTGGGTAAATCAAACTTATTTGAAAGATCTTCAAATGCAATAGGAGAAACAATCGCTAGCTGTGGTGCAGCAATTCCATTATATTTTTTTGATAACGTGTGTTTTATAAATGCTTCTAATTCTGCTTTGTAATTTTCAACACCGGCTGGTCCTTGAAAAGATTCATCAAAACCAAACATGGCAATAATAATATCGGCCTTATGTGTTGCAATCCATTCATCTGGATAAGCTAAAAACCCTTCCATGCGCGGGTTGTCTGCTAATTCGGTTTGAAATTTTTCAGCGCCGGGAAAAGCCCAGGGGGTGGGGCGTCCAGAATGCGGACGAAAGCCTGGTGTGTTACCACCATCACACATGTTTCGTACATACAATTCATTATTAGGATAACGAAGTTGAAGTTCGGTTTCAAAATAACCAAAGTTCATCATACGCGAACCTAAATTATTTCCAACTAAAATAATATGTGCTCCTTTTTTTACCTGTAGTTTACTTGGTGCCGCAGGATTAAATGCCAACAAAGCCACCCCAACAACAGCAATGGTTGCGAATATGATTTTGTTTAAACTTTTTTTTATGTTCATTTTCAGTATTGACGTGTGTGACTAATAAAAATTATTTTCGATTTATTATAAAACTAAATCGGGATTGCGTGGACCGAAGTGTTTTAAGATTACTATTGGATCGGTGTCAGAATTGTTTACAATCTTTACTCCGTCTTTTGCAGCAGCTTCGCTTATAAAAAACTCATCGTTAGTCAACTGGCCATATCTAATTAATGCTGGCGTTTCAATATCCCAAACGCCCATTTTACCATGGCCCTGCATTACTATTATTCCATATGCGGCACTGTCTTTTATGGTAACAGTTTGTCCTGGGAATACGGTTAATTCCTTTGCACTAAAATCATGTGATTTATAACATATCCAATTTTCAATATAGCCTTGTGCATGCATTTCTTTTACATCATGCACCGGCTTCGGTGCCATAAAACGATTTTCCATCGTATTTGGATCAACGTTTAATTCCCAGTCAAGCACATCTAATAAAGCATCATAATCTCCGATACTTTCTTTCGGTGTGCCATTCCATAATAATTCATCAGGAATAATTGCTTCATTCACTAGAGATTGATACATCGCAAAAACATCCGACGCTTTTTGTGGTTCATACGTACACATGCTTCCGGGCGCATGTAATAATCCAGGAGGTACATCCCAGCCAGTTCCTGGTTCTAGCTTATACGCTTGTGAATAGTTGGTG
>JAURIP010000258.1 GCA_030832695.1 Sediminibacterium sp.
ATACTTTTTCTGAATTTGCTCTTGATACTGCAATAGACATCTTACCCATTTCTTTTGGTAAACCATTTTGCATTTTCACCCAGTTGTTACCCCCGTCGGTAGACTTATACAATCCACTTCCTGGTCCACCACTAATTACCTGCCATGGCAAACGACCATGTTCCCACATGGCAGCATACATAATAGATGGATTATGCATATCCATTGATATTTCTGCACAACCTGTTTTATCATCTACATACAATACTTTTTTCCATGTTGTACCACCATCAACAGATTTATAAATACCACGCTCTGCTGACTTGCTATACAATGCACCCTGCGCTGCAACAAAAACAATATTTGGATTTTTTGGATCAATCGCAATTCTTGAAATATGTTGTGTGGCGTCTAGTCCCATTTTTTTCCATGTCTTTCCGGCGTCTGTACTTTTATACACACCATCTCCATGATGTGTCATTACACCTCTAACTGCGTGTTCGCCCATACCTACATAAACAATATTAGCATCGCTTTCCGCAACAGCCACCGCACCTACAGAACCTGTTTTAAAAAATCCGTCAGAAATATTATTCCAACTCATTCCGCTGTTTTCTGTTTTCCATAAACCACCACCAGTAGTGCCCATGTAATAGATATCTCTATTATTGATTACTCCTGATGCCATATTGGACCTGCCTCCTCTAAAGGGGCCAATACTTCTCCATTTTAAGGGAGATAATTCTTTATTTAAATCCTGGGCAAAACCCAATTGAGTGCATACGACTAAGCTTAGTAATGCAATTATTTTTTTGATCATAAGGTTGTTTTTGATGGATTAAATTTAAGCAAAAAAATAGACCCATTGTACAATGAGTCTATTTATCTTTTTTAGAGGGGCTGGATTATTAAATAATTAGTATTTCATCATTTTCGCCCTGATTTTACCATTTTTACTTGTAACAATCCAATAAGTGTCATAGATGGATTCATCCAAATCTTTAAATTGGTCTTTTTTAAGTAGTAAATTAACCAATTTCGGACTTGTATTAGAATGGCCCACAATTAAAATAGTTTTCCCGCTATTTTCTGATGACAGAAGTTGAGTTGCAAATGTATCTAGTTTTCTAGGGTCGTAAATGGCAATATTTAAATTTTGAGCTTTGGCAATAGGCGAAGCGGTAGCTTTTGTTCTTTTATAGTTTGTTGAATAAATCTGATTGATTTTATGCCCCTTGAGTTTGCCCACTAATGACAATGCCCTTATTTCGCCAATACTATTAAGTGGAGGATCCGATGCCATCATTTTAGCATTAGCAATTGTGGTATCTTTTTCTGCATGTCTGAGAATAATATACTTGATTTTTTGAGCATTCACTTGATATGCTAACAACAAGATTAATAGGGAGCTAGTTAATTTTTGAATCATCATTAAAATTTACAACTAAATTTAGACATAATATTCTATTTCTATTCGATTTCGGTTTTTTATAACATACAACAATTTAATACCTTCGTTTATACAAAATATCTTCATAACCAGGTTCCGGGTTCAAATCTGGGTATCGCTAGATGAAAATCAAGGACTTAGGTTATGATTCTTTACTTAATAGTCAACAAAACTAATTTATCAGTTCAATACATTATTTTTAATCTAGCAATCTTTAAAATTAAAAATTTCAATTAAAGTTTAGTAGTATGATCAATAAAAAAGTGGCTAATGCAGAAGAAGCTATTTCGGATATCAAAGACGGAGATACACTCATGTTAGGTGGATTCGGACTATGCGGTATACCAGAAAATTGTATTGCTGCACTAGTTAAAAAAGGGATCAAAAATCTTACTTGTATTTCCAACAATGCAGGGGTAGATGATTTTGGCATTGGATCAATGTTGCAACAAAAACAAGTTAAAAAAATGGTTTCCTCTTATGTAGGGGAGAATGCAGAATTTGAAAGACAATTACTTTCTGGAGAATTGGATGTTGAATTGATACCACAAGGTACCTTGGCATTTAGATGTATGGCTGCTGGATATGGCATGCCTGCAATTTTTACACCTGCTGGCATTGGAACAGAAGTGGCGATTGGAAAAGAAATTAGAAATTTTAATGGCAAAGACTATTTATTAGAAAAAGCCTTTGAAGCAAATTTTGCCATTGTAAAAGCATGGAAGGGCGACACTGCAGGTAATTTAATATTTAAGGCAACTTCGCGCAATTTTAATACTGTGATGGCTATGGCTGGTAAAATTACCATTGCCGAAGTAGAAGAACTAGTAGCACCAGGTGAATTAGATCCCAATCAAATTCATGTACCCGGAGTGTATATTCATAGAATTTTTCAGGGTAGTGATTATGAAAAGCGCATTGAAAAGAAAACAGTTTCTAAATAATAGATGATTCAAATTTTATACCATGTTAGATAAAGAAGCGATAGCAAAAAGAATTGCAAAAGAGATACAACATAATTCTTATGTGAATTTAGGTATTGGTATCCCAACGCTTGTAGCCAATTATATTCCTAAAAATATTGCTGTGTGCTTTCAATCAGAAAATGGACTGCTTGGCATGGGGCCCTTCCCTACAGAAGCAGAAGTGGATGCAGACTTAATCAATGCAGGCAAACAAACTATTACCATGTTACCTGGGGCAGCTTTATTTGATTCTGCCATGAGCTTTGGTATGATTCATGCGCAAAAAATTGATTTAACAATTTTAGGTGCAATGGAAGTTTCAGAAAATGGGGATATCGCTAACTGGAAAATTCCTGGTAAAATGGTAAAGGGAATGGGCGGTGCAATGGACCTTGTAGCATCTGCAAAAAATATTATTGTGGCCATGCAGCATGTGAATAAAGATGGAGAAAGTAAATTATTACCCAACTGCACTTTGCCACTGACTGGTATTAGATGTGTTAAAAAAATAGTAACAGAACTAGCAGTACTTGCTGTTTTACCAGAAGGCGGTTTTAAATTGTTGGAAAGAGCACCAGGTGTTTCTGTTGAAACAATCAAAAAAGCCACGCTGGGAAAACTCATCATTGAAGGTGAGATCCCAGAAATGGTTTTTGATTAAATTAAAAACTTATAAGTTACCTCTTAGGTCTTGTTCTCTTTCTA
>JAURIP010000081.1 GCA_030832695.1 Sediminibacterium sp.
TCCTTGCTTCGTATATATCATGTGCAATTGGTTTTTGAACATAAACGTGTTTGCCTAATTGCATTGCAGCCATTGCTTGTACTGCGTGCATATGATCAGGTGTAGATACAGAACATGCATCAAAATATTTGTGCTCTTTATCTAACATCTCTCTGTAATCCTTATAGTATTTTGCTTTAGGATAGCGTTGACGACTTTTCACTGCTTGTCTATCATCTACATCACATAAAAAAGCGATATCTGCTTTCCCAGAATTGTAAAAATTAAATAAATCACTTTCGCCTTTTCCACCGGATCCGATTCCGGCAACTTGTAATTTATCACTTGGCGAAATAAAACCTTTTCCTCCTAATACGTGTCTTGGCACTATATAGAAACCACCCATTGCAAGGGCAGAGTTTCTTATAAAATCCCGACGACTGTTATTTGATTTGTTCTTGGACATAGCAAACGGTTAATGGTTATAAAATCTTATTTTTTAAGTACGTTAAATTATATAAAAATTGGGATAATTTGAAATAATTTTTACCAATGAAGTTCCCTCCTAGGTCCATTTGCCTAATTAAGCTTAAATTGCCCTATAATTTTATGCTATGAGCTCAAATATCAATGCACTTAAGGACTATTTCAATACTGGCGCAACCCAAACCTATGCGTTTAGATTACTTCAATTAGAAAGGCTAAAGAAAGCAGTCATGGATTCGGAAAAAATATTATATGAAGCATTGCATGCCGATCTTAAAAAAACAGACGAAGATGCTTGGGCCACAGAGGTTGGATTTTTCCTAAGTGAATTAAACCATACGATTAAGCATTTACAGGAATGGATGCAACCCAAATCAGTTGCTACTAATTTGGTGAACATGCCTTCGTCAAGTTATACCATACAAGAACCTTTGGGTGTGGTTTGTATTATTGCACCTTGGAACTATCCATTTCAGTTATTGTTTACACCATTAATAGGAGCAATTGCTGGAGGTAATTGTGCTGTATTAAAACCAAGTGAATTTGCACCAGCAACGGCAAAAGTAATGGCTAAAATAGTGGACGACTTATTTCCAAATAATTATATGCTTTATTTAGAAGGGGATGGCGCAACCGTATTGCCTCCTTTATTAACCGAGAATAGATTTGATCATATTTTTTATACAGGTAGTACAGCGGTGGGGAAAATAATTTACAAATACGCTGCAGAACAACTCGTACCAGTGACTTTAGAACTAGGTGGTAAAAGTCCTGCTGTGATTACGGCTGATGCAAATTTGAGAGTAGCAGCACGTCGTTTGGCGAGCCCTAAATTTTCCAATTGTGGTCAAATGTGTATTGCACCTGACTATATTTTAGTACCGACTGATTTAAAGGATAAATTAATTAAAGAATTAATTATTGCGATTCAATCATTTTATGGTGCAGAAGCAGAAGCGTCAGAACATTATGGAAAAATTATCAATGACAAACAATGGTTGCGGATCACTAGTTATTTGTCGGAAGGGGAGATTGTTTATGGCGGAAAGTCAAACAGAGAAAAATTATTTATTGAACCAACCATCATGACAGGTATTCATGAAGATGCAAAAATTATGCAGGATGAAATTTTTGGCCCCATACTTCCTATTCTTACTTACACATCCAAGGAAGAAGCTTTGGCCATTATACAAAAAAATCCAAACCCATTGGCCTTTTATGTTTTCACTGAAAACAAAGTTGATGAACAATATTGGTTAACCAATGTACCCTCTGGAGGTGCATGTGTAAATAATGCCACTATGCATATTACCAATCATGAGTTACCTTTTGGTGGTAGAGGTTTTAGTGGAACAGGGGGCTATCATGGCAAGTTAAGTTTTGACACATTTACGCATACGAAGTCGGTATTAAAAACACCTACTTGGATAGATCCTAGTTTTAAATATCCGCCCTATAAAGGCAAAGCTTGGTTATTGAAAAGATTGATTGGGTAATCAAGTTATTATTTTTTGCAAACTGCTCACTAAATTTGAATTACAATTGAAGAATAAAAAAAAGATCATGATAAAAGTTGCCATTGCTATTGGAATATTAGTTTCTGCTGCTGTGTTAATGAAGAAGAAGGATATGTCCTATCGACAATCCATTTTGAAATCCATTTACCCAATGATTATGCGGTCAACGAATGCAAGTGGTAAAAAGAAATTATTGGAAAATAAAAATGGCGCGATGCCTGCAAGCTCCATTTATGATGTAAAGGCAACAACTATTGATGGCAACCCATTTAATTTTTCGGAGCTAAAAGGGAAAAAAATATTGATTGTAAATACGGCTAGCGATTGTGGATATACAGGTCAATATGAAGCACTTGAAAAATTATACCAACAATACAAAGGACAATTAGTGGTGATTGGATTCCCGGCCAATGATTTTAAAGGACAAGAAAAAAGTGACAATCAAGATATTGCTGCTTTTTGTAAAAAAAATTATGGCGTTAGTTTTCCTTTAATGGAAAAAAGCATTGTTATCAAAAAGAATAATCAAAATTTGGTACATAAATGGTTGTCTGATCCTTCACTGAATGGTTGGTGTAATCAGGAGCCAGCCTGGAATTTTTGTAAATATTTAATTAATGAACAGGGCGTGTTGGTGAATTATTTTCCAATGACCATTGATCCATTAGATCCTTTAGTCATTGCGGCTATCGAGAAAAAATAATTTCAGAATTAATTAAATAGGGCAGTGTTCGTGGTAATTTTCTAAAACAATATGACCTGATTCAATCACCATGTCCTTGTAGTTTTCTTTTATCTCATCTAAGATAGCTTCCACTTCCTTTGGATCAGTGATACGCACTAGTTTATTTCGATATTCTTTTATATTAGGTAAACCCCTTAAATAATTAGCATAGTGACGTCGCATTTCATTGATGCCTGCAATCGGTCCCTTCCATTCCATTGATTTTATTAAATGTTTGCGCGCTACTTCCACACGTTCCTCAATCGTAGGATCGGCACGTCTGTTACCTGTTTCAACAAAATGTTTTATTTCTCTAAAAATCCATGGATATCCAATAGCAGCACGACCAATCATAATACCATCCACACCATATCGGTTTTTATATTCTAATGCTTTTTCGGGTGAATTAATATCACCATTTCCAAAAATGGGAATATGAATGCGTGGATCGTTTTTTATTTCACCAATCAAGGTCCAATCTGCTTCCCCTTTATACATTTGTGTACGCGTGCGTCCATGAATGGCTAGGGCTTTGATGCCTACATCCTGCAATCGCAATGCTACTTCATGTATATTTCTTGTACTATCATCCCAGCCTAATCTTGTTTTTACAGTGACGGGTAGGTTGGTACTTTTTACGACCGCTTCGGTCAATCGCACCATCAAATCCAAATCCTTTAAAACACCAGCACCTGCTCCTTTGGTCACCACTTTTTTTACGGGGCAACCAAAATTAATATCAATCAAATCGGGATTTACGGTGTCAACAATTTTGGTACACATGGCCATTGCCTCTTCATCACCGCCAAATATTTGTATACCAATAGGACGTTCGTAATCATAAATATCTAGCTTTTGGCGGCTTTTTATTGCATCTCGAATTAAGCCTTCACTACTGATAAATTCAGTATACATTAAGTCCGCACCATTGTCCTTACATACTGCTCTAAATGGAGGATCACTTACATCCTCCATGGGCGCTAGTAAAAGCGGAAAATCGGGCAACACAATAGGACCTATTTTAACCATATGATTTCATTATCTTGCATCCTAGTGGATACGATTGCAAATGTACCAATAAATTGCTTTTACATGTCAAGTTCAGAAACTTCCATATTTCAACTGCCTCCCGGCCTAAAAATGGCCGTTTTTATAGGATTGTCTGGTATCAGCCTAATTTTAGGGGGCATGATCAGCTTTTCAATTGCTGCTGCCTTATTGCATATACCTTTTAGTGGGCTACAATCTGCTTTATTACTGCCTCAAAATGCATCCATTGCACAGTTTGCCAACGCACTTGCCTCCATTATTGCCTTTGGATTACCTGGTATTGTGGTCGCCTTATTTAGTAAGAATACATTAGTGTCGGAATTAGGATTTGCGCGTATTAAAAATTGGAACCAAATAGGACTTGTTGTTTTAATTGCCATCACCGGATTATTTTTAAGTGGCGCTTTAGGTGACCTAACTGAAAAAATTCCTATCCCAATTGCTTTGAGAAATTGGGCAACACAAATGGAAGGTCAATATAAGAAAGCATTGTATGCAATGACGCAAATGAAGTCGGTCCTCGATTTATTGTTTGCTATTATCGCAGTAGCAGTGGTGCCTGCCATCGTAGAAGAATTATTTTTTAGGGCAAGCCTACAAAAAATATTAATAGAATGGACCGGTAAGCCTTATTTGGCAATTATAGTGACTGCGCTCATATTTAGCGCTTTTCATTTTTCTTATTTTGGTTTTTTATCCCGTATGTCATTGGGCATTATTTTAGGCATTATTTATTTTTATACAAAAACTATTTGGCTGCCCATGCTAATGCATTTCATCAATAACGGGATAGGTATCACTATCTTATATTTTGTACGAGACAATCCTAAAAAAATGGACGCTGTCATTGATGGTAATCTTCCTTACTATTGGGTGGTCCTTGCCCTATTGGTCATTATTATATTGTGTAAAAAATTAAAAGAAACAACCCATCATGTCGAATTGGAAAAAAGTATTTAGTAGTAGTCAGTTAGCTGTAGCTTCTATGGTTTCGGGCATTTTGATGGAACAACAAATTCAAACAAATGTGTTAAACAAGATTGATTCTTCCTATATTTTTTTAGGGGAGGTAGAAGTTTATGTTTTAGCTGCTGATTATGAAAATGCATTACTAATTATTAAAGATTTTCAAGTTTAATTTTTTTATAAATTTACCATCCAATAACGAAGTGTTCAGTTTTGTATTCCTTAAATATTAAAAATAAAAATTTATGGCACTTAATTTTTCAGTTTTAAAAGTAAGGACTATTTCAGCAGTTATTTTTGGTGCAATTATGATTGGTGGAATTTTGTGGAACCAATGGTCCTTTTTTGCATTATTTACAATCATACAGTTGGGCTGTTTATATGAGTATCAAAAATTAATGCGCATTATTGTTCCCGTATATGCGGCCATTACCAAATTTCATCAATGGGGTGTTATAGCGATCGGGGTGTTTACCACGGTTGCCTTAGCATCATTGCCATTTGCCTATCAAGGAGTTTCTTTGACTACCTATGCTACTTATAGTGTCATTGCGGTTGCTGTTATTATTTTACTTGCGGAGCTGGTTTCAAAAAAAATAAATTTTAAAGCACTTATGGTGTCTGCTGTGGGCATTGTATATATTTCCATGGGCTTATCTTTAATTTTTCCTTTAAGGGCGATTATGAGTAATTCTTTTATTGGAGATATTGGCTATACCATTCCACTTATTTTAATTATAACCATCTGGGTGAATGATACTGCTGCTTATTTAGTGGGGTCTTTGATTGGTCGACGGCCGTTGTCCTCTATTTCGCCCAATAAAACATGGGAAGGTACCATTGCAGGCATCCTAATTTCAGTTTTATTGGTGACTAAAATTGTGGGTCAATATATTCCTTTAAATGAACGATCCATTTTATTGATAAGTATAGTAGCTGCTGTAGCAGGTACTTTTGGGGACTTAGTGGAAAGTAAATTAAAACGATTAGCGGGAGTAAAGGACAGTGGCACGATGATGCCTGGTCATGGTGGATTTTTGGACCGATTTGATTCTATATTACTGGCTACTCCCTTTGTTTGGTTATTGATTCAACTTGTATATTAATGTTTTACATTTGCACTTTAATAAAATAAGAAATATGACCATTCATAAAGAAGGCGGAGTAACCATTTCATTGACAGCGGTATTGGTGAGTTTATTAAACTTGGCTAATTTTTCTTATGTATTTCCTATGAGTGTTGCGGCTGCTTGGATTGTTTTTGTCATTACTGTTGCGTTTTTCTTGTTTATCGTTTCATTTTTTAGAATGCCCAATCTTACATTGACTATTAATGATTCAGCCATTGTTGCACCTGCAGACGGAAAAGTGGTCGTGATTGAGGAAGTACAACCCGATGAGTACTACACGGAGAAGCGCATTCAAATTAGTGTTTTTATGAGTCCTGCGAATGTGCATGTGAATCGATTGCCAATTGCAGGAAATATTGTTTATAACAAATACCATCCAGGAAAATTTTTAGTTGCATGGCATCCAAAATCTTCTACTGATAATGAAAGATGGTCGGTGGTCATTGAGAATAGTAAAGGAAGTATTTTATGTAAGCAAATCGCTGGCGCTTTAGCCCGCCGTATTTGTAATTATAGTAGCGTAGGCCAAAAATTTAATCAGTGCGATGAATATGGCTTTATTAAATTTGGGAGTCGTGTTGATTTATTATTACCTGTGGGCGCCAAAATACATACCAAAATAGATGAGGTCGTAAAAGGCGGGGTGACGATATTAGCGAGTTGGTAATTACAAAATCTCCTCCAAATCCTTTAAGTGGGTTATGGTGTAAGTAGCTGGCAGGGTGGGTGCTACCTTTAAATGATTCACAAACACGGTATCCATCCCTATATTAATACCTCCTTGGATATCAGCCGTTTCGTTATCACCAATCATGATACTTTCGGATAAGACAGCATTCGAAGTTTTTAATGCAAATTCAAAAATTTCCTTATTGGGTTTCAAGCTATTACTTGTTTCTGAAGTAATGACTTCGGTAAAAAAATGGGCAATCTCTGCATTCTTTATTTTTTGAAATTGCACCGATTCAAACCCATTTGTAATCAAGTGCATTTTATAGTCCTTTTCCTTTAGGTAATTTAGAATTTCAATGGTATGCGGAAAAAGTTTTTTCTTAGTGGGTAAGATTTGTAAAAATTCAAGTGACATATCCTTTGACAATTGCTCATTTGCAATTTTAAAATCTAATAAGCTTAAGTAAATACGCTTCCACCTTAATTCCTCTTGTTTGATAAAGCCTTTGGCATACCTATCCCATAAACGA
>JAURIP010000304.1 GCA_030832695.1 Sediminibacterium sp.
ATTAAAGCATTTGAAAAAGTTTCAGGTCTTGCATTGAATTATCAAATAGGACCAAGACGTGCAGGAGATATTGTTGCGATTTATGCCAACAACGATTACGCTGTTAAAAAATTAGGCTGGGAAATTAAATACTCTTTAGAGGATATGATGCGCACTGCTTGGGATTGGGAAAAAAGTATTGCTGGAACAAATTAATTTTGTACCAACATTTTTTCTGCATTCTCTGCTACTTGTAATGCTTCAATAAATTCTTCAATCTCCCCATTGATAACTGCATCTAAATTATAAGAAGTGACCCCTACGCGATGGTCTGTCACCCTACCTTGTGGCCAATTATAAGTTCTAATTTTTGCACTACGATCACCTGTACTTACCAATGTTTTACGATGACGCGAAATTTCATCCTCTTGCTTGCGCACTTGCTCCTCAAATAATTTAGTACGCATCATGCCCATGGCTTTTTCTCTATTGCCCAACTGCGATCTTTCTGTTTGACAAATAATCACCGTCCCAGTTGGAATATGCGTCAACATTACTTTGGTCTCTACTTTATTTACATTTTGACCACCTGCACCACCACTTCGTGAAGTTTCCATTTTTACATCTGCAGGATTCAATACAAAATCAACTTCCTCCGCTTCTGGCATTACCGCAACAGTAGCAGCTGAAGTATGCACTCTTCCTTGTGTTTCTGTACTTGGTACACGTTGCACACGGTGTACACCACTTTCAAATTTCATAGTACCATAAACATCTTCGCCTGCAACTTCTAATATTACTTCCTTATAACCGCCCACTGTTCCTTCACTCTCACTTGCAATCGCTACTTTCCATCCTTTCTTTTGACAATACCTAGTATACATAGTTAATAAATCACCTACGAATAAACTTGCTTCGTCTCCACCAGTACCCGCTCTTAATTCTATAATTGCATTTTTATCATCCTGCGGATCCTTAGGTATTAATAATTTAGTTAAGTCCTTTTCTAATTGTATTTTCTCATCTTCTAATGCTGGCAATTCAAGCTTGCCAAGTTCACGCATCTCAGGATCATCTCCATTTAAGCTCTCTTTGGCAAATTGATGATCCGCTAAAACTCTTTTATAACGCTCAAAAGGTTGCATGATTCTTTCCAAAGAGCGATACTCTTTGCTCAACTTACCAAACTCAGATTGGTTATTAATGATTTCAGGGTTGGTCAAAGCCACGCCCACTTGTTCAAACCTTGCTTGTATGGCTTCTAATTTATCTAACATAGTCGTTTTTCTGTGGGCAAAAATAGTTATTTTAGTTGTCAATTAAAACAATCCTATTGTATGAAATATTTAGCCGCCCTTTTACTTCTCGTTTCAGCTGGTGCAAGCGCGCAGGCGATCCATTTTAAATCAGTACTTGTTGACGCGCATAATGACTGTGTTACTGCTTGTATCGAGAAAAAAGTAAGCCTGGATCAGGATTTGAAGGGAATTAATCATTCAGATTTGGCTCGTTTTAAGCAAGGCGGGGTTGATTATCAATTATTTTCCATTTGGTGTGATGGGGGGAAAGTAAATCCCTATGCATGGGCCATGCGCGAAATGGATACCATAGATGCAGTTGCTGCACGAAATCAGGATAAAATGGTGGTAGCAAAAACTTGGAAAGAAATTCAAAAAGCATTGAAGAAAAATAAATTTATTGCACAGTATGGTGTTGAAGGTGGTCATATGATTGAAGATGATATTAATAGGTTGGATACTTTTTATGCGCGTGGTGTTAGGTACATGACCCTTACATGGAACAATTCACCAAGTTGGGCAAGTTCACACGCAGATGAAAAAAATCCAGATTTCACCCGAAAAAAAGGGCTGAATGCATTTGGTAAAGAAATCATACAACGCATGAATCAGCTGGGAATAATTGTGGATGTATCTCATGTAGGCGAAGCCACTTTTTGGGATGCAATAAGTACGACCAACAAACCAGTCATTGCTTCACATAGTAATGCTTATAGTATTTGTCCAGTATCAAGAAATTTAAAAGATGATCAAATCATCGCTATTGGAAAAAATGGCGGGGTGATACATTTAAATTTTTTCTCTGGTTTTGTGGATAGTAATTTTTCAAAAAAAGATGCAGCCTTCAGAAAAAATCATGCGAAAGAAATTGATTCCTTGTTAGCAACAGGCTTACAACGTGAATATGCATTCACGATGATTTCAGATAAATATCCTAGTGAAAGCGAAAATATCAAACCTGATCTAGAACAACTCATGCAACACTTTGATCATATTGTGAAATTGGTTGGTGTTGATCATGTGGGATTGGGTTCCGACTTTGATGGCATCAATTCAGCACCAAAGGAATTAAAAACAGTAGTTGATTATCCCGTATTTACTAAAGCGTTAATTGCTAGAGGATACTCCAATAAAGATATTAGTAAAGTATTGGGTGGAAATTTTTTAAGAGTGTACCGTTTAAATAATCCGCAATAATTAATAGCTCAGTAATCGCTGCATGGTTTCTTCTAGTCTACTATTGGCTAGGTATTGTTTTTCTAATGCTAAATTAAAAGGAATCGGTGTGTCCAATGATGCACAACGCATAATGGGTGCATCTAAGTATGCAAAACAATGTTCCGAAATCCAGGCACTTATTTCACCGC
>JAURIP010000092.1 GCA_030832695.1 Sediminibacterium sp.
CAATAATTAAAAAGCGTTTCTTTACACAAAGCAATCAATATGGAAGATAAAAAAACAAGTAAAATTTTGTTGTGCGAGGACGACAGCAATTTGGGTTTAGTACTTAAAAACTACCTAGAGTTAAACGATTACGAAGTAACATTGGAGCGGGATGGTCGTTTGGGCTTAGCCGCTTTTCAGCGTGAAAAGTTTGACCTATGCTTATTAGATGTCATGATGCCACATGTGGATGGGTTTACACTCGCCGAGGAAATCAGAGACATTGATCCTGATGTGCCTTTATTTTTTTTAAGTGCTAAAACTTTAAAAGAAGACATTATCACTGGTTATAAATTAGGCGCTGATGATTATATCACCAAACCTTTTGACAGTGAGGTATTGTTATTGAAAATTAAGGCAATCATTAAGCGTAATGAAGATGATAATAAGGTTTCAGACAATATAGAATATGATTTGGCCGGCTATCATTTTAATCCCAAGTTACGCGAATTAAAATTCAATCAAAAAACACAGGTATTATCGCCAAAGGAAAATGAGTTACTTAAAATGTTGGCTGAAAATAAAAACGACTTATTGACTCGCGAAAAAGCACTTAAAAAAATATGGGGTAGCGATACTTACTTTAATGGAAGAAGTATGGATGTGTACATTGCCAAATTAAGAAAGTACTTAAAGGAAGATGAAAAAATTGAAATCGTAAACATTCACGGGAATGGTTTCCGATTAGTGGTGCAATAACGATAGTTATTGTCGCCACAAATACCATTGTATTTGTGGTGGTGCAATAATAAATATTCAAGTAAATTAACGGAAAAGCTCGGGGTTATCAGAATGGCCTCGGGCTTTTTGTTTTCCCAAATGTCTATATGCCTTATCTGTAACCTCACGACCACGTGGGGTGCGTAATAAAAAACCTTCCTGTATTAAAAAGGGCTCGTATACTTCCTCAATGGTACCCGACTCCTCACCTACTGCAGTGGCAATCGTCGAAATTCCAACAGGTCCTCCCTTGAACTTTTCTATAATTGCCAATAATATACGGTTATCCATTTCATCCAATCCATGCTCATCTACATTTAAAGCCTTTAATGCATGTTTGGTGATGCCAATATCCACAGATCCATCATTTAATACTTGTGCAAAATCACGCACACGTCTTAATAAACCATTGGCAATTCGCGGTGTGCCTCTGCTTCTTCTTGAAATTTCACCTGCAGCATCTGTGTTAATTTTTACATCCAATATTTGAGCGCTTCTTAAAATAATTTTTTCAATCACAGATGCGGGATAATATTCCAATCTTGATTTGATACCAAACCTTGACAATAAAGGTGCCGTTAATAAACCACTACGCGTAGTGGCACCCACTAATGTAAAAGGATTTAAATTGATTTGAATGCTACGTGCATTGGGGCCCGTATCAATCATGATATCAATTTTATAATCCTCCATGGCAGCATACAAGTACTCTTCTACTACTGTGCTTAAACGGTGTATCTCATCAATAAATAAAACATCATTGGCTTCCAAACTGGTTAATAAACCAGCCAAATCACTGGGCTTTTCAATCACTGGGCCAGATGTTTCTTTTATTTGAACACCCATTTCATTGGCAACAATTCGGCTTAACGTTGTTTTTCCCAAACCTGGAGGACCATGAAACAAAATATGATCCAAGGCCTCACCTCTCATCTTAGCAGCCTTAATAAAAATGCTTAGGTTTTCAATCAATTGGGGCTGCCCTGCAAAAGCATCCATTTCCTTTGGACGAATACTATTCTCAAACTCCTTATCTAAAGGGTTTGAATGATGATTCGAACTATCTAAAATTGGATTGGACATGAATATTTTTTTATTTGGTTGCAGGAACTGGCTTTTCCAATAAGTATTTATAAATAAATTTATTTTTTAAATCAGTGAAGTGTTTCCCTTTGGCACCACCCCATCCGTGTCGTCCACCTGGATACAACATAAATTCTACCTCCTTACCATTATCCTGTAATGCACTTAATAATTGTATAGAGTTTTGCATGTGCACATTGTCATCCATCGTTCCATGAACCAATTGTAGTACCCCTTTATAGTTTTTAACATGGGTCATCGCACTACTCGATTTATACCCTTCTGGATTTTCCTTTTGTGTATCCATGAATCTTTCTGTGTAATGTGAATCATATAGCTCCCAAGCCGTAACACTACCGCCTGCCATTGCATGGGTGAATACATCAGCACCATAAGTTAACGCGTAGCAACTCATATAACCCCCATAACTAAATCCTGTGATGGCAATTTTTTTAGGGTCTGCACTCCCATTGGCAATAAACCACTTCGCCATGGTCATATAATCCTGCATTTCCCAATAACCTAAATTACGATACATATAGTTCACACCTTCCTTTCCAAAATGTCCACTCGCACGGTGATCAAATGCAACTTGAATAATACCTTCTTTCGCCCAGCTTTCTTTCATTTCTGGATTGGTCCAACTATCCATTACTGTTCCTGCATTGGGACCACCATAAATACTTACCAATAAGGGATATTTTTTATTTGGATCCATATTTTTAGGCCAGGTAACTAGCGCGGGCAATTCAAATAAACCATCGGCACTTTTAATTCTAATTAGTTCTGTTTTTGCGAAATTTTCAGCTTTAAAACTAGAATCAACTGAAGTACCCAATACTGTCACTATAGGGTTTTTATCTTTACGATCAACCAATGCTATAGTAGATGGGGTATTTACATTGCTATAAACAGAAACAAATCTTTTTGCATTGGGTGATAAATATACTTGTGCATAATTATAATCACCAATAGAAAGTCGCTTTAAATTTTTTCCATCAAAATTGACAACATAAAAATCGCCACGTGCTGAATTTTCCAACCCACGTGCAGTAAAATAAATGGACCTTGTTTTTTCATCAATTAATTTAATCCCTGTAACGGTAAACTTTCCGTTCGTGATTGGATTGATTAATTGTCCATTCATATTGTACAAATACAATTGGTTCCAACCCGACGCATCCGACTGCGCAATATAACCTTCATTGTTGGCTATAAAATTAATACGTCCGTTTACCCTGTCCTCTAAATCGATCCAAGTTTTTTGAAACTCTTTATAAACTTCTTTCTTAGCACCAGAAGTCATATCTAATTCATAAATTTTTAAATTATTTTGTCCACGATCCATCCAAGGCAACCACATGCTTTTGTTATTGGGGTTCCAAATAGGCCATCCAAAATATTGGTCTTCTTGGTCATTAAAATCCGCCCAAGTAATTTTGCCACCTGTTGGCGTTGACCAACCAATTTTTACAGTAGGATTAGGATCACCCACTTTTGGATAACGGGTTTCCTCCACAAAGCCATGCAGTCCTTCACTATTATAAATAGGGAACATGGGCACTTTGCCTTCATCAAAACGCATAAAGGAAATATATTTACTATCCGGACTCCACCAGAATGCACGGTACTGAGTAGGACGGCCAAAAATTTCTTCAAAATAAACCCAGCTCGCATAACCATTTAAAATGCCTTTTTCTTTTTCAGAAGTAATCGCAGTTACTTTTTTATCAGCAACCCCAACGGTGTATAAATTATTATCCTTTGTATAACCCACAAATTGACCATCCGGTGAAAGTTGTGGATTTTTTTTATCGCCTTTATCTGATGTTAAAAAAGTTTCAACACCGCTTACTTTAATGACTACTTCCCCGCTTTTTAAACTAACGATTGCCTCTTCCTTCAAAACAGCTGCAGGAGCAGGTGCATAGGTTTTAGTAATTACATTGTACACATAATCCGCCGAAGGTGTGCCTGGTTTTAATTTTGTATTAATAACAAATTCGTCATTATTTAACCAACGATTAAATCTTGGTAAATTGGATTGTGGCATGCGTATTTGCGCTTGCAAAAGCATCACACAAAAGATACTAGTTAAAAAAAGTAGCTGTTTTTTCATAATTCTTCTTTAAAATTATTTTAACGAATTTTTGATTAGTCAATATGGATTTCTCCTATCCACCATTATTTAAATTACAACATTTATCATTTTACCCTTCACGAAAATCAGTTTTTTTACTGATTTTCCTTCCATCCATTTTTGAACAATCGCATTGGCTAGGACAATTTCGCTTACTTCAGCCTCGGTGCAGGATAAATCAATCGCAATATTGGTTCTCATTTTACCATTGATGCTTACTGGGTAATCCTTGGCAGTTTCTAAAACATACTTCGCGGCAAATATTGGGAATGCAGCGTCAATCACTAAGCCCTCATTGCCTAAAACCTGCCACAATTCCTCGCAAAAGTGTGGCGCATAAGGTGTCATTAAAACAAGCAAGTCAGATAAAACAGTTTTTTTATGACAACCCAAATCATATAATTCATTTACGCAAATCATAAACATACTTACTGCTGTATTAAAACTATGACGATCCGTATCTTCCTCAATTTTTTTTATGGTTTTATGCAACACTTTTAATTCGTCCAAACTTGCAGCCTCATCCACCCAAACCTTTCCTTTGATATCATCAAAGAACAAACGCCAAAACTTTTTCAAAAAGCGATGCACTCCTTCAATCCCTTTGGTATCCCATGGCTTGCTTTGCTCCACAGGACCTAAAAACATTTCATACATCCTAAAAGTATCTGCACCATATTTATTTACCAAATCATCCGGGTTCACTGTGTTAAACTTTGACTTAGACATTTTTTCAACCTCCACCCCGCAAATGTATTTGCCATCTTCTAAAATAAATTCAGCATTCGCGTAATCAGGTTTCCACTTTTTAAATGCTTCGGTATTTAATTCAATCCCATCCACTGTGTTTACATCCACATGTAACTGATCCACTTCGTAATCCTTAATTAATCCTGCCGAAACAAAAATGGAACTTCCTCTTTTGCGATACACAAATCGAGAACTTCCTTGAATCATTCCTTGATTCAATAATTTTTTATACGGCTCATCAAAACCAATATGCCCTAAATCATACAAAGCCTTGGTCCACATTCTTGAGTATAATAAATGCCCTACCGCATGCTCCGTTCCACCAATATACAAATCCACCTGACCCCAATAGTCACTTACTTTTCTGCTACAAAATTCATTTTCATTGTGCGCATCCATATAGCGTAAAAAGTACCAACTACTTCCTGCAAAACCTGGCATGGTGTTGGTTTCCAATTGCGCTTCCTTCCAGGAAGGGATATTCGCTAACGGACCTTCGCCATCAGGGCCTGGGCCATAATGATCCACTTTAGGTAATAATAAAGGCAAATCTTTCTCATCCATTGGATAAGCAATACCATTGTCCCATTTAATTGGAAATGGTTCACCCCAATAGCGTTGTCTGCTAAACGCAGCATCACGCATACGATAATTTATTTTGCGATTACCCAATCCCAACGCTTCAATTTTATCATTCACAATGGCAATGGCAGCTTTCTGCACCACGCCATTTAAAAAATCACTATTACTTAAAATGGCTTCTTTGGTAGGATTCGCTTCCTCACCATTAAAGGCGTCCCCTATAATATTAGTGATAGGTATATTAAAATGTTTTGCAAATTTAAAATCACGATCATCTCCACAAGGCACCGCCATAATTGCGCCAGTACCATATCCTGCTAATACATATTCCGAAATCCAAACCGGAATTGCAACACCATTGAATGGATTAATAACATATGCTCCTGTAAAACATCCAGTAATTTTTTTCTCCGCAATTCTCTCACGCTCACTTCTGCTTTTCACATATGCAATGTAGGTTGCCACTTCCGCTTGATACGAACTAGGCACTATTTTTTCAATGATTGCATGCTCCGGTGCGACCACCATAAAGTCAACACCAAACATGGTATCAGGGCGCGTTGTATAAACACGCAATACTTCATTGCTATCCTTTACTGCAAAATCAATCTCCGCACCTTCACTTTTTCCAATCCAGTTGGATTGCATTTCCTTCATGGCATCACTAAACTGAATCGTCTCTAATCCCGTTAATAATCTATCCGCATATTCAGTGATGCGTAAATACCATTGTCTTAACTTTTTCTTTTCAACTGGATGACCCCCTCTTTCACTTAACCCATTAATCACTTCGTCATTCGCTAATACAGTTCCCAATGCAGCACACCAATTCACTTCACCAATACCACAAAAAGCCAACCGGTAATGCATTAAAACAGTTTGCTGTTGTTTTTCCGAATATGCTTTCCAAGTTTCTGCTGTAAATGTTTTTACCTCATCCACTGGACAAGAATGATTTTTATTCCCTTCCTTTTCAAAAACGGAAACCAAATTTTGAATGGTTCGCGCCTTTTGCTGTGTGCGATCAAAATAACTATTAAACAGTTGTAAAAATATCCATTGTGTCCATTTGTAGTAAGTTGCATCGCAGGTACGTACTTCTCTATCCCAATCGTAACAAAATCCAATATTATCTAACTGCTTTCTGAAATTATTAATATTATCATGGGTACAGATCGCAGGGTGTACGCCATTTTCAATGGCATATTGTTCCGCGGGTAAACCAAAGGCATCATA
>JAURIP010000389.1 GCA_030832695.1 Sediminibacterium sp.
ATTTACAATACCCATATCCATACCCGCTTTTACGGCATGAAATAAAAATACAGCGTGTATTGCTTCACGCACTGCATCATTGCCTCTAAATGAAAAAGACACATTGGATACACCACCACTTACTTTCGCTAGTGGCATTTCTTGCTTAATCACACGCGTTGCTTCGATAAAGTCAACCGCATAATTATTATGTTCTTCAATACCAGTCGCTACTGCGAAAATATTAGGATCAAAAATAATATCCTGTGGATCAAAACCAACTTGCTCCACTAAAATTTTATATGCGCGCGAACAAATTTCAATTTTGCGATCCTTGGTATCTGCTTGTCCTTTTTCATCAAATGCCATTACAATAACTGCTGCACCATAGGCTTTACAGATATAGGCCTGTTCAATAAATTTAGCTTCTCCTTCCTTCATGGAAATAGAGTTCACAATACATTTTCCTTGCACACATTTTAATCCTGCTTCAATAATTTCAAACTTCGAACTATCAATCATGATAGGGATTTTAGCAATATCTGGCTCACTTTGCACTAAGTTCAAAAAAGTGGTCATCGCTAATACGCCTTCTAATAAGGCATCATCCATATTGATATCAATGATTTGCGCACCATTTTCTACCTGACTTCTTGCCACCGATAGTGCCTCTTCATATTTGTTTTCCTTAATAAGGCGTGCAAATTTTTTAGAGCCAGTAACATTGGTTCGTTCCCCAACATTCACAAAATTAGTTTCGGGACGAATCACTAATGGTTCTAATCCTGCTAATTTTAAATAAGGCTTAATATGTATTATTTCGTCGCTCATAAGTTAAATGGTTGGGTCTAAAATTGGAAGTGATCTTGGCGTAAGATTTTTTACATTATCCGCCATATGTTTAATATGTTCTGGGGTCGTACCACAACAGCCGCCCACAATATTTACAAATTTGTTTTTTGCCCACTCTTCAATGAAGTGCGCGGTTTGATGCGGTGCTTCGTCATATTCACCCATGGCATTGGGCAATCCAGCATTGGGATAAGCCGAAGTGTAACAGGTGGCAATTTGTGCAAGTTCTTCAATATGACTGCGCATTTCCTGTGCTCCTAATGCGCAATTAAGTCCAACGCTTAATGGTTTTGCATGTGCAACTGATGTATAAAATGCTGCTAATGTTTGTCCACTTAAAGTACGACCGGATGCATCGGTGATAGTACCACTAATCATGATGGGTAATTCTGGCTTGCCTAGTTTTCTAAAAAATTCTTTCACTGCAAATATCGCCGCCTTTGCATTTAAAGTATCAAAGATGGTTTCGATTAATATAACATCCACACCACCATCCACAAGTCCACGAATTTGTTCTGTATAAGCAATCACGACTTCATCAAAAGTGACCGCACGAAATCCTGGATTATTTACATCGGGGGATAAGCTTAATGTTTTATTCAATGGGCCAATGGCTCCAGCAATGTACTTTTCAGTTGCATTAGGATGCTTTGATTTGTATTGGGTGATTGCTTCTCTCGCACATTTAGCTGCAGCAACATTTAATTCATATGCCAAATCCTGCATGTCATAATCAGCCATTGCGATAGACGTACTGCTGAAAGTATTAGTTTCTACAATATCAGCACCCGCTTCTAAATATTGCAAATGAATACCAGTAACAATGGCAGGTTGGGTAATACACAATAAGTCATTGTTCCCTTTTACATCGGATGGCCAATTGGCGAACCTTGTTCCACGGTAATCTGCTTCAGTTAATTTATGACGCTGAATCATGGTGCCCATGGCGCCATCAATAACTAATATCCTTTTTTTGAGTGTCTCTTGAATTGACATAAATAAATTTTTATGCATGTATCCAAAAGAAAAATAGAGAGACTAATAATACTATAAAGTGGGGGGAGGTGTAATAGTATCGTTTATTAGTTCTTTTTTTTTCCTATCGGAAAGCAGGGTGAACAATAAACAAATCCGCCTGCAATGCGGGGCAAAGTTAATACACTATTGTATTGTAGCCAAATTATGACCTATTTAATAGGGA
>JAURIP010000233.1 GCA_030832695.1 Sediminibacterium sp.
AAAAATCATTGTTGTTTCCTCCGCTCCGCAAATCAGGTACCCTGATTGTTATGGTATTGACATGAGTAAAATGGGCGATTTCATTGCATTTAGAGCAGTGATGGCTTTGCTAAATGAAACAGGTAAGTCAAATGTGATTGTCGATGTATTACAAAAAATAAAATCCCTAGAAGCCAAAGGGGAGTTGCATACTGAAAATGTAGTGCGTCAATTATATAAGCCATTTACACCGGAGGAAATTTCAGATAAAATTGCGCAGTTAATTACCCCAGAAAATTTTACCATTCCTGTGGAAGTAATTTATCAAACTGTGGAAGATCTACATTTGTGTTGTCCAACCAATACGGGAGATTGGTATTTTACTGGAAATTATCCAACGCCAGGCGGTAACAAGGTTTGTAATAAAGCATTTGTCAACTATATGGAAGGCAAAAATGTAAGAGGCTACTAGTTGTTACTTATACGCGGTAGCAAATAGCATTGATATTCATGCCCGCGCCTACGGATGCAAAAATGACAATATCGCCTTTGTGGAGTTGGTGTTCCTTGTATTTCCCTTTTTTTACTAAATCGTATAAGGTAGGGATGGTAGCTACTGAACTATTACCCAAATCATGAATACTCATGGGCATAATATTTTCAGGCGCAGTCTTGATATCATATAATTTATATAAGGCCTTAATAAAGCCTTCATCCATTTTTTCATTGGCCTGATGTAAAAAGAATTTTTTTACATCATTTATAGCTACCCCAGCTTTTTCAATGCATTCCTTCATCGCCAAAGGGACATTTTTAATCGCGTATTCATACACTTTTCTTCCCTTCATTTTGATATATCTTGTGGCTTCATCCCCTTCTGGATGATATGATTTCCCCAAGTATAAAAAGTAGGCCTCGTCTACACAATGACTTTGTACGCTGGATGCTAAAATGCCACTGGTGGTATTTGCATCATCCTCCACAATACATGCACCAGCGCCATCGCTAAAAATCATACTATCTCGGTCATGACTATCTACTACTCTGCTTAAGGTTTCAGCACCAATCACCAAACAGCGCTTAGCCATACCAGACTTGATAAATGAATCCGCTTGTATCACCCCTTGTATCCATCCAGGGCAACCAAATAAAATATCATAAGCGACACAATTTGGATTTTTAATGCCTAGCTGATGCTTTACTCTTGAAGCAATCGCAGGAATCGTGTCAGTTTGAATAGTGCCTGGTAATACATCCCCAAAATTATGTGCCACAATAATTTGATCAATCGTCTCCGGATCAATGCCAGCATCTTGAATCGCTAATTCGGCCGCTTTACTTGCCATTTCAGAAGTATTCATGTTTTCTTCTGCATATCTGCGCTCGTATATCCCAGTGATGTCTTTAAATTTTTCAACTATTTCAGCGTTGGGTGTTTTAATTAACACGCCATCCTCTCCATAAAAAGTATTCTCAGCGAATGCTAGGTTTGTTTTTATGATGCTCGGTATGTAACTGCCTGTTCCGCTGATAATGGTTGCCATGGGGATATTTTAATGAAGCAATTTTATGTTTCGCTAAGATAGGTTAATAGTAGGTTAAATGTATTTATCTCCTTTATGTCTCTTTACTTCGGCTACATATTCTTTAATGGATTGTTCTTTTTCTTTGCTGCAAATGAGTAGTACATCTTTGGTATCTACAACAATAAAATCATCCAAACCTTGCACCACCACCAATTTATCCTTAGGGGCGTTAATCATACATTTGGTGGCATCAATTACAATCACATTATCAGAAGCTACCGCATTGCCAAAATAATCCTTTTCAATATTATCATACGCACTATTCCATGTACCTAAATCACTCCAACCAAAACTAGATGGAATCACAAACACATTATCGGCTTTTTCCATGATCGCAATATCAATGGAAATATTAGTACACTGTGGGTAAATTTTTTGAATGGCCTTTGCTTCCTCAGGTGTATTAAAGTGCTGTTTTTCTTGATCAAACAACTCATACATCTCTGGTTGATTTTTTTCAAAAGCAGTAAGTATCGTAGAAACTTTCCAAGCAAAAATACCCGCATTCCATAAAAAGTCGCCACTCGCTAAAAAGGATTCTGCAATTTCCAAATCAGGTTTTTCCGTGAATGTTTTTACTTTATATATTCCTTTAGCAACTTCAAGTCCTTCATATTGAATATAGCCATAACCCGTATTGGGGTGTGTTGGTTTTATGCCTAGTGTAGCTAATGCTTTTATATTGGTAACAAAGTCAAGTGCCTGCAAACTAATTTTTTCAAAATTATCTTGTTCTAAAATTAAGTGATCGCTTGGCGCCACAATAAAACTTGCTTCTGGATCAATTTGTGCCAATTTAAATGAAATGTAAGCAATACAGGGTGCTGTATTTTTTTTGCTTGGCTCCGCTAAAATATTTTCAACAGGTAAGTTGGGTAATTGTTTTTTTACAATGTCCACATATTCCTCTGAAGTCACTATGAATATATTTTCAGCAGGTATAAATTTAGTATACCTGTCATAGGTCCATTGTATTAATGTTTTACCGGTATTGAGTACATCTAAAAACTGCTTTGGAAAGGAGGTCCTACTCATTGGCCAAAATCTGCTTCCAATACCCCCCGCCATGATTGCAACGTAATGATGTTTGTTTTTCATACCTACTTAAATTATTTTATGAGTGTGATGATTCAACACACTGAATGTCTAGTTAAATTTATAAAATTCCTTCTTTCATTAAGTCATGAATATGAATCATGCCTATATATTGGTTATTATCAGCTACAATTAATTGACTGATATCCTTTTGTTCCATAATCGCCAAAGCTTCTACTGCTAGTGCATTTGGTGCAATAGTTACAGGATTAGTATGATATATATCTTGGGCGATCAAATGCTGAATATTGTCATGTAGCTCTAACATACGACGAATGTCCCCATCGGTAATAATACCCAACACCGTATTGTTTTCATCTGTAATAACAGTTGCACCCAATCTGTTTTTTGAAATATCAATAATGACCTCTTTAATTTTTGTGTCTTTTCTTACAGCCGGTTTACTATTGGTATTAGCCAAATCTTGGGTGGTTAAGGTAAGCTTCTTGCCTAAATTTCCGCCTGGATGAAATTGTGCAAATTGCGAAACGCTAAATTGCTTTAATTCCATTAAGCATACAGCAATAACATCGCCCATCACCATTTGCGCTGTGGTGGAGGAAGTAGGTGCTAGGTTATTGATGCAAGCCTCTTTTGTTACAGTTGTATCTATCATTAAATCAGCTTGCGTAGCCAAATAACTTTGCTTGTTACCCACCATGCCAATAATGGTATTCCCAAATTGTTTTACCAGCTGCACTAAATTTTTAATTTCGGGACTTTCTCCACTTTTGCTTATGATT
>JAURIP010000179.1 GCA_030832695.1 Sediminibacterium sp.
TCTTCAATTGTAAATAAAGAAACCTCTGTTTGAAAACTATCTCCTGTAATAATGTTTTCAATGGAATTGGTCAATCTATCAATTTCAAAATTAAGACCTTGTTGCTTCTTGCTTTTCACAATACAAATTTACGAATTTTACAAGGTTTATTAAAGTATTAATCCCGGCCAGGTTCCGTGCCATGTTTTCTCCAAAAACGGGTTAAAACAGGTTAAATATGAGAAATATAGATCTGTTTCAATCTTGTATCCTATTGATTATCAATAAAAGAAAAGGTATAGAATAACACTAGAAACTCTCATAATCAGAGGGTCCCTGGTTCAAGTCCAGGTGGGCCCACTTGAAAATCAAGGGTTTATGAAGGTAAAACTTCGTAGACCCTTTTTGTTTGGGATTACTCTCTACCAAATTTTATACTTTTTGAGGGGGGTGAGAGATCCTATGGGATTGGACTTTATCGTTCCTTATTGATTTTCTTGATTTCTTTTAAGTCGGCAATGTCCTGACTTCTGCCTGATGCAGTTTTATTTTCTATAAATTCTTTTAAACCAATATACCTTACTTCAATACCATTGACATCTACTAATAATTTGTTTGGATATGCATTTTCGAATTTCACACCATCAATAGTATTCAAAATATCAATTCTCAACGGGGGATATCCAATCTGAGTGACATAACCCTCTTGCATAAAATCAGACATGGTTAATCCTAAAGTTGCTAATCCAAATTCTTGAATAACATTAACCAATTTTTCTGCATTGGATTCTGAACTGTTGATCCATATATCTAAATCACCCGTATGTCTTGGTTTGCCATGAAATGCCAATGCATAACCACCAACTACCAAATAATCAACTTGGTGTTTGTTGAGGAGTTTAACAAAATCTTCAAAATCTTGTGCCAATGTCATGCTTTCAGTTTTCTTCTGACAACATGTGTTTTGTCCATTCTGGTAGTAGTTAAATCTACAGTTTGAGATATTAAGAATGTCACTGCTTCAAGTCGTTTAACCAAAGGTTGAGCCAACCAATATTTCAAATCATCCATTTTTTCGTCAAATGATTTAAGTGGTGCCTTATGTAAAACTGGAGCAATATTCATAACTAGAATTGACTATGAAGGTACTAAAAATAAGGCAAAATATACCCTCATCATCAGTGCGCCGATAGCCATCGGGGATGGTTCAACTCCAGGTTGGCCCACATGAAAATCAAGCAATTATGATTTGTTTCATAGGGGGTTCTTTATTTTGAGCCAGCTTTGGTCCAGGTTTTATGATTCTAAGGGAAAACATGGGTGAATGGAGATGAAGGGATGGAATAGTTAATTTTGTTTAATTGATATAAATAAGACCTAAGGAACTACTTTTAATGTATGAAACTATTAATAACAACCGCAATGGTCCTATTAGTCAAATCACAATTGTTTTTTGATTTTAATCACAATACCAATATTTCAGACTGGAAAATCATTGATGATGTTGTTATGGGTGGTAAATCAAATGGTAAATTTAACATTGACAGTGACGGCAATGGTGTGTTTTCAGGCGATGTATCACTGGACAATAATGGTGGATTTTCTTCTGTACGATACCAATTTGAAAAAATCAATACAACAAAAGATAGCAAAGTAATTATAAGACTAAAGGGTGACGGCAAAGAATATCAGTTCAGAATCAAAAATAACCGCAATACTTACTATTCATATATAACAAACTTTAAGACAACTGGAGATTGGGAAAATATCATTATTAATTTAAAAGATTTGTACCCATCATTCAGAGGGCAAACCATGAATATTCCAAACTTTACGGGAGATTCATTTGAAGAAATTGTGTTTTTAATCGGGAATAAAAAAAACGAATCTTTTGCTTTATTTTTGGATAGAATAGATATTGAATTGTAAGTTCAAGTAATAAGTGATCATTTATTAATTAATTATCCCGGCCAGATTCTCTGCCAGCTTTTCACTTAAATCTGGTTAAAAGAGGTAAATGGTTTATGTCTAGGTGGGCTATCTAAACGCATTAAAAAATGTGTATTCAAGTTTCAAGACCATACCGTTTGGTGCAGTGCGAATCATGGTTGAGTATACTTGTTGACGGTATCCAATATCAACCCTAGCCTGGCTGTTAATGATAAATTGTATGGAAGGCGCAATGTCTAAATACGATTTTCTATTTTCGGTCAACCGCTGGCCAAGTAATTCGAGCATTAGATTGACATTGGTTTGCTTGAAACTTTTGTAAACTTTGGGTAGCATTAGTTTACCCACTGACAGCGTATAGTTCATTGCACTATTGCTCTCTGTTGTTGGAAACTTATATTTTTCTCCATTATCTAAAGCCCTTTCATAGCTAAGTGAACTGCTTATGGCAACTTTGTGCAATAATTTAGTAGCTATAAAACCAGCCTCGTAACCTGTGTTATGTCCCATTGTTTCAAGTTCCTGTTGGTGGATGTCAGCCTTGTTAAGACTGTATCGTCCATATAATGCCATTCTGAAATGACTTTGTATGTCATCTTCACTGAAAAAACGATACTTGGCATATAAGCTCCCACCCTCAGTTTCAAAGCCACCTTCTTGCCTATTGCTGATAAACCCCTGGACATGCACCATCCATTTTTTATTTATTCCCCACATCAGTTCTGGCATGTTATGGTAATTCAATTTGCCATCCTTCTCGTACATGAAAGCATTCATATCTCTCACTCCAAAAGACTTCCCAGGCATGTTGCTGGCTGGTTCGGTGAATACAAACAGCTCTTGAGAAAATGCACCAAGGCTTATAAATAGGAAGGCAACAAAAAATATGTTTTTCATATTAGAACGTCTTAATATGGTATGAATTTTTACTCAAAGTAGCATAAGATGGATATTGCTTTATCATCTTCGAAAGTTTCTTATACTCTTTTTCAACAACAAAACCTTTATCAAGGATTTTTAGTTTTACTTCGCCAGTTAAATTACCAGATTTTGTATCCATGAAAGTGTATGTGGTATTATCCAAAGTAAATGTCTTGTTATTTTCTGCCTGTTGGTTTTTAAAATTTAACACCACTAACAATTCGCCAACCGCAAATCCAGCTTCTTCTACTTTCTCTTTGATGTTGCTAATATTCACTGCACTACCATTTTTAAAAAAAAGTATAAAGGCTGTATTGTTTAAATCAGGTTCAACTCTTTCAACCTCCGGTATAGATGTTAACTGCTTATAAGTGGCTTTTGAGCACATTGAACAGGTAAGGCCTGTGGCAGTTAATTCAGCCCTAATGATTTGTCCATTTGCAATTATTGCAGCAAATAATATGACTGAAAACAGTAAGATATTTTTCATTTGCTATTAATTTTCTAATATTTCTATTTTTTGCTAAAATATATATTCTCAAAGCACTTCATATACTTTGTTTAAGTAAAGATTTGATTTGTTATGAAGAAGTGATCTACAATTATTTTTTAAAATTGAATGGCAATTCAACTTTTATTTTTTCCCAAGCTACTGCTATTTTTCCTGCTTGATCATTTTCCATATCAATATAATACTGTAAACGTTCAGTATAATCAACTTTCTTGGGTTTAACCTTAATTCTGATGATATCTTCTTTTTCATCATATTCTGACGCAAGATGTTGTTTCCAGTTTTTATTGATGATAAGTGTCCAATATTTTTCACCTGGAATTGTAAAAAAAGCATATTTCCCGGCATCAATGGTTTTGCCGCCCACTATAAAATCTTTTGGCATAATAATTGAAGTTGCATCATGGGCTCCAGTTACCCAAACCTCATCAAAAGGAACTAATCCTCCCCATACAATACGTTTTCTAACTCCGGGAGAATGATAACTAATCTTGATACTATCACCTTTGACTACTTGAAAAGCCAATGAATTGATACTTTTTTTTGTAGTATCCTTAACTAGATTAGGATTATAACATACTTCAGAACTATTTTGAGAATGCGCAGAAGTATTTATAAGGAATAATAAAAGAAGAACGATTGCGGGTTTCATATAACAAACTATTTTATTTTAAAATGCTTTATAAAAATTAACAATCATAAAGGTAAATCTTTTGCGTAGAAGAAATTATTACAGGTTATGCAAACATGCAAGTGTAATAGTCTCTTTTCCCCGATAGTTCAGGAGTTAGCTTAAAAGCTTATGTAAGTGTCCCTATTTCGATGACAGTTTAAAAGTTAAGTGAAAATCTTACTTTTAAACTATCAAAATGAAAAAAACACGATTCACGGAGGCACAGATTGTAGCCGCCTTAAAAAAGCAAGAGACAGGTATTCCAGCCAAA
>JAURIP010000103.1 GCA_030832695.1 Sediminibacterium sp.
CCAATTGCTGTTCTCACTTTTGCAGCTGATGCTGCTCTGTGATGCCCGTCTGCGATATAAGTGCATGGCACTTGGGTCTCAAATAAATGGGTGATTTGTGCAATGGTATCCGTATCACTCACTGCCCAAACAGTATGTTGAATACCATCGTCTGCAGTAAAGTCATAGACTGCATTTTTGGTCGTCTTCCATTTTTCTATCAAAGTATCAATTGCTGCCTGATTGCGATACGCTAAAAAAACATTGCCTGTTTGTGCGCCAATCGTTTTCATATGATTGATTCTGTCCTGCTCTTTTTCTGGACGCGTAAACTCATGCTTCTTGATAATGCCATTTTCATAATCATCTACACTACTCACACAAACCAATCCAGTTTGTGCGCGACCATCCATGATTAATTGATAGATATAATAACATGGTTTTGATTCTTTAAACAACACATCTCTTTGCATGAATGCGTTTAAATTATCCAATGCAATATCATAGACTTGTTGACTATGGATATCTACCGTTTCTGGTAAATCAATTTCACTCTTGGTGATATGTAAAAAAGAATATGCGTTTCCAACAGCTTCTGCTTTCGCTTCTGCACTATTTAAAACATCGTAAGGTTTACTTGCAACTTGCTTCGCTAATTGTGGCTGAGGACGCAATGCTTCGAAAGGACTAATTTTTGCCATGAGGGCAAATATCGTTCATTTTGCCGAATATAATGTACTTGACGGCCACTGATTCGTTAAAAATAATTTATTTTTTAATTAAATTATTTGCTTAATTAAAGGCTTTCATTAAGTCGCAAAACGCGACTACGCTTGACATAGGCATTGCATTGTACATACTTACTCTAATGCCGCCCACTGTTCTATATCCTTTTACACCAATCATCCCATTTTCCTTACACAAATTTAAAAAGGCGGCTTCCTTTGTTTGATCCTTTAAAAAGAAAACTGCATTCATGATACTTCTATCTTCCTTTGCAATTGGACAATAAAAATATTCCGACGCGTCAATAGTATCGTATAATAATTTTGCTTTCGCAGTATTTCTTTTTTCCATCTCTACTAATCCACCTTCTTTCTCAATCCATCTTAATGTGAGCAAGCTTACATAAATAGAAAATACTGGAGGCGTATTTAATAAAGAGCCTGCCTCTATGTGTTTTTGATAATCTAAAATAGCAGGGATGGATCTGTTTGTTTTTCCTAGGATGGATTTTTTTACCACGACCATAGTGACGCCCGCTGCACCCATATTTTTTTGTGCGCCTGCATAGATTAAATCAAACTGATGAAATGGTGTGGGTCTACAAAAAATATCCGAACTCATATCCCCAATTAATGGCACTTCTGTCTGTGGATAGCTATGCCATTGGGTTCCCTCCACCGTATTATTGGTCGTAATGTGTAAATAACTGGTATTTGCGGGCAATTCAAGGGCCTTATTAATATGCGTATGCTTGTCTGCTGTGGTATCTGATACCACTTTGACTGGACCAAAAATTTGTGCTTCTTTCACTGCTTTATGCCCCCATATGCCATTGTCACAAATTGCTGCTAATCCATTTTCATCTAATAAATTCATGGGTACTTGCATAAACTGCATAGTGGCCCCTCCTTGTAAAAACAACACTTCATAATCGTCCCCTATATCCATCAATCTTTTTACAATTTTTTTTGCCTCTTCTACTACTGCCACAAATTCAGTTGTTCTATGTCCAATTTCTAAAATAGATAAACCAGTTCCATTAAAATTATGGATCGCTGCCGCCGCTTCATCCAACACTTCTTTGGGTAAAATGGATGGACCTGAATTAAAATTATGTAATTGCATTTACTGTTTTTTGGAAAATTAATCTGCTTCATTCATCATGAATCGCTATGCGCTTCATTCTCATCCACGGTAGTCGTTACACCGCCTGATATCGCATATTTCATGGCTTCTGCAGCATTCATATGTTTTGGTAATTTTTTAGTATTAGCTAATGGTACAATAAATGAAATACCAGAGATGGCATAAGAATGTGGCACATAAACTGTTACATGGTCCTTTAATCCTAAGTGCTCACAACTTTCTTGTGTGATAAATCCAATACGCCATATATCATTCCCATCAAGAGATACCAAAATAGGTTTGTCAAACTTTTTATTATTACCAGCAAATGCTTCTAAAAAATCTTTGACCGAAGAGTAAATAATTTTAACACCAGGTGTACGTTCCAATAACTTATCAAAAATGGATACCAGTCTTTCTACAAAAAATAAAGACGATAACCAGCCTACAAATAATACTAATAATAGGGCCACTAAAAATCCAAGGCCAGTTACTTTTGGAATTTCTCCATTAACTTCTGCAAATCGGATTGGAAATAAACTATTTAATAAATTAGGTAAAAAATTATCTACTAGATTGAATAAAGTCACCACAATCCAAAGGGTCACTCCAATTGGAGCAAGTGCAATAATGCCTTGGAAAAAGAATCTCGCTAGTAGGCTTAAAATCGATTTTCTCTTAAAATTTTGCCCAAAAATGCCCATTTTGTAATGATTTAGTTACAAATTTCACTCATTTTGACCATTTATCAAGAATTAATACAAATTTCATGCTTGGAAACTTTGCAAACTTATAAAGTTTCCTTAGTTTTGCGCCTTCAACTGCAACTATGGAAAAAAGAATATTATTAAAGGCGAGGGATTTAATGCTCCAGTCTGGTTTAAGACAGGTGACAATGGACGACTTAGCCCATCAACTGGGAATCAGCAAAAAGACGATTTATCAATACTATAAGGATAAGGATGATTTGGTAAAGGCCGTCGTGAACCTAGAATTAAAAGAACATGAACTTACTTGCAAAGACTGTAAGTCAAAAGCTGAAAATGCGATTCATGAAATGTTTTTGGTAATGGAGAATATGAAGGCTATGACGCAAACAATGAATCCAAATTCGATGATGGAATTGGAAAAATATTTTTCGAACGCTTTTGATATGATCAAAAATCATAAGGATGAATTTTTATTTTCATTGATTAAGCAAAATTTAATGAAAGGTATAGAGGAAGGATGTTATAGAAAGGATCTTGACATTGACATCATTTCAAAATTTCGATTAGAAACTGTATTTATTCCATTTAATCTTCACCTATTTCCATTGAGCAAATTCAACTCTTTAGAAGTGCATACACAATTGATGGAACATTTTGTATATGGCCTTATGACCATTAAGGGGCATGAACTAATGGATAGATATAAACAATTAAGTAAACAAGCAATTTAAATATACACATGAAAAAAAACCTATTCCTTGTAACGGTATTTTTTGCATCTACAGCATTTGCGCAGGAACAAAAAACGATACATGCATTTTCACTAGCAGATGCAGTTGGTTATGCGCAAAAAAATAATCTACAAGTAAAAAATGCTTTACTAGATATCGATATTCAGATTCAAACCAATAAAGAAATTGCATCTGCAGCATTGCCTAGTTTAAATAGCAGCTTAGGGGGAACAGACTTTCTAACCATCCCTACTTCATTATTGCCTGGACAAATTTTTGGTGGCGCTGCTGGAACCTTTATTCCTGTTCAGTTTGGTACTAAGTTCAATGCTAATTATGGTGCAAACTTTAATCAAATATTGTTTGACGGGCAGGTATTCATTGCATTACAAGCAAGGGCAACATCTTTAGACTGGAAAAGAAAGAATGCTGCTTTAACCGAAGAAAATATCAAAGCAAATATTTATAAAATTTACTACCAGCTTTCTGCTAGTAAAACACAATTAAATATTTTAGACGCAAATATTGAACGTTTACAAAAATTAGCAAATGACGCTGCAGTAATGTATAAAAATGGTTTTGCAGAAAAACTAGATGTAGACAAAGTTAATGTACAGCTAAACAATTTAGAAACAGAGAAATTAAAAGCAAACAATAGCGTCACTATTGGCTATATGGGTTTAAAGATGTTAATGGGCATGCCTGTTAAAGACAGTCTTGTTTTAACCGATGTAATTAATGAAAACAATCTTAGTGCTGATATACTTTACGAAGACAATTTTGAATATGGCATTCGTAAAGATTTTCAGTATTTGACAGCGATCAAAAAATTAAGCGAATACAATATCAAGCGCTACCAATTGAGTTTTTTACCAACCATCACCATGAACGGTGCTTATACTAAAAACGCACAAAGAACAAAGTTTGATTTTTTTGATAAAAACGGAAGCTGGTTTGAAACTGCACTCATTGGATTAAATCTAAACTTTCCATTATTCAACGGAGGTGCGAGAGTCGCTAAAGTCAATAAGGCGAAACTTGAATTAAAGCAGGTAGACAACCAAATGACTGCTTTAAAGAACAATATTGATAATGAACTTAGTCAAGCTAAATTAAATTATATGTCTTCGGTTGCCACTGTGAACTTTCAAAAAAAGAACATGCAATTAGCAGAAAATGTCTACAGCCAAACCAAAAAGAAATTCGAAGCAGGTGCCGGTTCTAATACTGAAATCTCTGCTGCTCAGGCAGATTTAGTAGCTGCACAAAATAATTTCATGAATGCCCTATATACTGCCTTAATTTCTAAAGTAGACTTATTAAAAGCAAGCGGAAAACTATAATTAAACAAATACACAATTAATATAAAATTTAGATACAATGAAATCATTCGCAACATTATTTACCCTTAGCTTACTTATTCTTGTAACTGCCTGTGGTGGTGGTGACAATACTGTAGAAGCAAAACAAAAATCCTTGGCTAGCTTAAAAAAGCAAGCACTCGAATTAAATGCACAAATAGTAGCATTAGAAAAAGAAGTAGAAAAAGCTGGAGGCGCTTCTGCGGCAAAAGCCATCTTGGTTGCTACAGATACCATCCAAACAGAAACATTTACACACTATATCGAACTACAAGGAAAAGTAGAGTCTGAAAGTGTATCTTATATTACCCCTCGCGCAGGCGGTGGTCAAGTTAGAGCAATCTATATTAAAAGAGGCGACAGAGTAAGAAGAGGACAATTGATTTTACAATTAGATAATTCCATGATTAAACAAAGTGCTGCTGCTGCAACACAAAATATTGAGACTTTAAAATCTCAAGCGGCTTTAGCAAAAGCGGTTTATGAAAAACAAAAGAACCTTTGGGAACAAAATATTGGTAGTGAAATTCAATTGATGACTGCTAAAACCAATGCAGATGCAATGGCGAGCCAATTAAAAGCTGCCATGGAACAACTTGGTATGGTAAAAGACCAATTGGCTTTTACAAGTATTTACAGTGATGTGGATGGCGTGGCCGAAGAGGTGAATGTGAAAGTAGGGGATTTATTTATGGGACCTGGTCAAATCAAGATAGTGAATACCACTAAACTTAAATTAACTGCACAAGTACCAGAAAATTATGCAGGTAAAGTAAAAGTAGGTACTGAACTTACTTTAACCTTCCCTGATATTCAAAAAACAATCAATAACAAAGTCAATGTATTAGGCAATGTGATTGACCCATTAAGCAGAAGCTTTTATATAGAATCTAAATTACCAGTTGATAACAACTTTCGACCAAATTTATTGGCACAAGTAAAAATCAAAGACTACGAAAAGAAGGATGCGATTAGCATTCCAGTGAACTTATTACAAAACGACGAGAAAGGTAAATTCGTTTATGTAGCGGTAACAGAAGCTGGTAAAATGTTTGCACGTAAGAAAATGGTTTCAACTGGTGAATTCTATGGTAACAATATCGAAGTGCTTAGCGGTTTAGCTGCTGGCGATATCTTGGTCTCAGAAGGGTATCAGTCGATCTATGATGGTCAATTGATCACTACTAGCATTAAATAATTCATAAAAGCACAATCGATCCATATGTCGACACTAAATAATATCAAAGAAAAGTTTAAAGAATTTAAACCAA
>JAURIP010000065.1 GCA_030832695.1 Sediminibacterium sp.
AGCCGAACATATGTCAAGCAAGAAGCTGGACGTTATTAAAGGCAGCTACGAAAAGATATTGAAAATTGCTTTGGCACACCTTGAGGAAGATCCCAAGTATTACCACAAATTGAAAAAAGCCAAGCTATAGGCGAAAATAAAATACCTTTGGGTATTCATAGTTCTCAAATGCGAGAAAGGAGTCTCCAATGAGGCTGAAGTATATGTTTCTTTTAGTATCGATGCCATACCTGCTGGTGATATTTTATAATCAAATGGAATATTCCAGTTTGAAAAAGCAGGTTTTGTCACAAGAATCTGTACAAAAAGCCGAACAGCTGGTTCAGCACGCTAATTTCATAACAAGGCAAAATAGTTTATTTTTCGACACCAA
The DNA here is from genome assembly GCA_030832695.1 of Sediminibacterium sp. Next base: position 374 of record JAURIP010000065.1, read on the forward strand.
GTTGCAAATTGTTAAAGCAAATAAGAAATACAGAGAAGAAATATTATTAAAGCTCAAAAAATCAACTGAGACTGTGCAAAATTATACTGAGGCATATGCCAAGGCATACGATCAAATGAATTATGACAGGATCAGTGCTTTACAATTTAATATCAGTAAAAAAATGCAGGCATTGACCTCTGCAATTGAAGAAGCTAAATGGATTTTAGATAAAGATCATGATGATCTCGAATTAAGATTCTTGATTCAGAAGGGCATTCATGTATTGATGGAAGCAAGAATTTCATTTTAGATTTTTATACTGATCAAGTAAATCGGTTTTTTCCATGTGTTCTGCTTGTGTGTGGAATGAAAAATGACTAAACAGACTGTCACCAAGTATTATATTTGGTTTTTGTAATTGTTTAGGCTTATCGCAAGATAGCCAGTCTTCTTCATCTGCTCCTACACTACCTTTAAATTTGTAAAACTCTTCCCCTAGCCAACTGATTACATTGATTGAGCATCTTTTGTAATCTTCTAAAAGATGGTTTTGAAAAAAATATTTATGTACATCATTTTTATTTATCGCATTTAACAGGCATCTATGTTTTTTTTCGGCTATATAAGGCGTTTCCCATCCCACTTCATCCAGACAATCGTATCCGATGTTTTCTTCAATTTCCAATGCTTTATTTTTTTGGTGTAAATGATCACAGATGCAGTTGTTAACAATATTGCCGTAAATCAAAAAATATTCAGGATTATTGATGCGAAAATCCACGAGATTCAAGACTGAATTTTCACTCATCCATACCACATCATCATCAAATCTAATATACACAGTGTCTTTTTTTGTGCAATATTTAAAAAACTTGTGTATTTGATATGCGTTTCCCGTTGCTCCCTCAACCCTAATTACATTTGTTTTTTGGTAATTATGATGAAGAAAATTTATATATTCAATGTCCTCTTTTTTGTTAGTATTTTGCCAAAGCTGCCATTCGTCAATCAGAGGATTATTGATGATGTAATCTTTTAGGACCTCCAAATATTTTTTGCGACCTGATGGTGTTACTGCTATTATTTTTTTGTAATGATACATTATTCTCCTAGAAAATCTAAATTATCTGCTTTTATAAATGTTATCGATGGTGTGAAGCCGTCATCTGGAAACATACCCAGACTTTGTTCTTCCCTAATTATCTGTTCTATGCTTTTACCATATTTCCTAGCCATAGACATCTTTACTATGACCATTTGCATCATCTTTTTCTTGTTTGGAATAAAATAAATGGTCATACCTTCATTAGCATGTACTCTAAATCTTTCAATTTCACGATATGAATAATACCTATCCAAATATTCATCTTGTGTTCTTAGAATTGCATCTTGGCTATCTCTATCAGTGCGAAACATGTGAGCCATATCCCCCTCATGAGGCTCTTCATCAGTCGGTGCCCAATCAAGAATATCTCCGTCACAATATGGATAATAAGGACAACATATATAATCAATCTCTGGGCCTGCTACCACTTTATAATCTTTAATGATAAAAACGGAATCACATTGCATGCATTTCCGTTTATCCTCCAGATTTAAATGACCATCGACTGGGCTGTATTGCTCTATATATTTCTGTTTGTCTTTAATGTATAGTTCCCTTGCACCACCCCCCATTTCAAAATCTTCTAATCTGTGATCGTGTTCTTTGTGAATTTTAACTCTTCTCCCTAAAAACCGTTTAAAAGTATCATCGGGTATAAAATCAAACCATAGTGCCCCGGAATTCTCAGAAACGATCATCTCCCCGGAAATATTATCAAACTGCTCTAAAAGCTCAATTAAACGGGTTTGCAGCCCTTTTACAGTGACATCGCACTCGAACAAATCCGTATCGCTTATCGCACTACTTATGATCACTCTGCTTTTGCCAAAATATTTTTTTACAAAACTTATGATCTCTCCACCGGCAAGTGCCACATCATCAAAATCATAGATCATCATATTTCCCCCACCAATATTATAGAAATTTTCTGATTATTCATAAAGTAACTATGTTAAATTAATTATGTTTCTTAATAAAAAAGTAGTAGTTGTAACTCCAGCAGGCAGACGACAATCCCTAAAGATATTGGCGAAATATATCTTGCCTAATTCAATGGTAGATGAATGGCATCTATGGTTAAATACAAAAAACAATAACGACAAGGGTTATATTGAATCATTAAGCCACCCTAAAATTAAAATAATACAAAAACCCGGTACAAACGGACATTGGAACTCAATACACAAATTTTTCCCGGATTGCATAGAAGAAAATACAGTTTATGTGAGAATGGATGATGATATTGTGTGGATGGAATATTACTCATTACAAAAACTAATAGAATTTAGAATAAAAAACCCAGAATTTTTCCTAGTATATGGCAATATTGTAAACAATTCTGTTTGTGATTACATTCATCAAAATTATCAAAAAGTTATTGAAACAAGTGAATTTTTAGGGTTCGACTGGTCAGACCACAATGGCATTATTTGTCCAAATGTGGCAATCAAAAAACATATGAATTTATTGGAACATATTTATAATAACACGATTGAGAAATATTATTTTCACAACCACTGGACTATGCCGCTTAACTCAAGATTTTCAATCAATGTAATCAGTTGGCTAGGGGAACGATTCGCAGAATTTGGCGGCAAAGTAGGAGCAGATGAAGAACAATGGCTTTCTGTAACAAAACCAACAGAACTTAATAGGCTCAATATTATATGTGGCACTACCTTGTTTTCGCACTATTCTTTCAATTTGCAACGGTACAGACTTAATCAAACCAACATATTGCAGCTTTATGACGATCTGGCAAATGGAATCTTAAATTTGCCAGACTTTGATTGGAGTAGCTTATCCTGTGATTGTGATTTTAAAGAGTTAAATAAGATATTCAAATTGCAATATTAGATATCAGCACAAACCTCTTCAGGATTTCCAATCAAAAATTTCATTGCAGTTAAATAAATGTTATATTTTTCAAGCTCTTCTACCGATATTTTTATTTTAAAACCAGACATCATATACATAATGTGTCTGTCTAATCCCGAAAATCCACGAGTACCATATAAAACTTTTTGAGGCTTAAAATACTCTTTCTCAAGCATCGGACATTCAGGATCGATCACCCACGGTACCAGCAAATAACTAGTGTCACATTTAGATGCAACCATCCATTGGCTCCAAGGTAACGGATCTTCTGTGCCAATAAGCGCAACTTTATCAAATTTTTTAGAAAACAAAAAAGCATCAGCTTCTTCCAAGCCTTGTTCATGAATTATATCATACCACCTGCGCCTGTCTGATATATTAGTCAAGCCAAGCACCATAGCGTCTTCATAAATCATTCCAACAAGATCTGTGTACATGGTCTCTCCTGTCTATCCATAGTATCTATAGAGGAACTACTTGGCTTTCGAGATCACTCGTTCACAAGGACCAGTATAATCGCTTTTAAGAGCCGTAACTTGCCCAATCCATGTAGCACCCTTAACATCTCTTAGAAAGTAAGCGGTTGGCAGCACAACCTTGTCACCAACCTTAAGATTGAGATCGGTCTCGTAAGTGTAATTGCCAACCATAATCCTTTTCATCTCAGACTCATTTCACATCGTGATTCAGCCTATGATGCGTCGAAATGATCGCATCCAAAGGCTTCAAATCCTTGTTCACTTCATAACTATCAATCCAACGCCATTCAACCCTTTTATCTGGACCAAGGTGAACCCTTCTCCAGTGGGCCTCACGAGTATGCCAACGCTGACGACTGCCAGTACCAGTGATACCCGATCCGGAGGGCATGGTGAGCGTAGGAAGCTTCATGGTGACTTTATCAGCGGTAAATGACAAACCGGCACCATGTCTAGGTAAAATGTCCTTAACTTTTTGTCTATGCTTACGACCTTCATCTTCATACTTTTTGCCAAGCGGAGCAGACCAGTCCTTCATGGTTGATACCATCAAGGCATTAATTGCAATTCTTGCATAGTAATATGCATGGTTGTTAAAGCCATCAGAGTCTCGAAGTCTTTTAATGTTTTGTAAAGATTCTTCGACATTTAGGTTATAATCTGGCATCTTACATCCGAAAGAAAAATAATTATCTGAAAAGCTTCCATATCCTTTGGGCGTTTTTTCCAAGTAAATATGATTTACTTCCAGAAACCCTTCTTCAGGATCATGATAACAAAAGCTAAAAATCGGACATGTTGCAGTATGCTCATCAATAAAATCCTGTTCAAGATCTTCAGGGTAAACAACTACCATGGTCTGGTAGGGACATTTAAAATCATTTACATCAAAATTACATTTTGTCTGCGCAAGTAACTTAGCTCTGTCACGATCAATATGTAGCTCATGGAATCCATGCTTCTTGAAATGTGTAACTGTATCCCAAATTCTGTTTATTTTGTTAACATCTGTATTGAATCCATATTTTTCAGCAAACTGGTTATATGCGTCTACTACCAAATAAACAGAACTCGAACAAACAAAAAGACCACCTAAGTCTGCGCCTCTTTTAGAACCTTTAAAATTTGCTGGCAAGTGACTTTCAAAGTCACAAATATGGTCCATATTTTTCCAATAATGCTTGCTAAAATAAATTTCTGGCACATTTGGATGCTTTTTGCGAATATTTTGTAATATACGCTTATGATCTTCGCTCTGTTTGCTGTAAACGGAGAAGAAATTGGCCAAATGCTTATTCATAATGCCTCCCTACTGTCTAATCTCCAATAATCCTATGCCCATAACTTTGTTTTCGCCACATACAAATTCATGGTGCCGATACTTAAATTTTATTTCCTCCCAAAAACGCACTACCCCACCGCAAGACATCGCACCAATATACTTGTCCCTAATGTCATGGAATACACAGTACTTGGCAAATTTCCCAACATGATTGAAATCTTCCTTAACAGAATCGTATCTGTGGTCACCATCTATAAAAACAAGATCAAAAGGCATTCTCAAATAATCAAAACTTGTTTTATCATAATAAATCAAACCATCAACCTTTTCAGGTTTATGATCAATCGGATCAATAGAAATACATTCGGCATTTGGATTATAAGTTTTTAGATATTTTGATATGATTTTAAAACTCACTCCATTAAAAGTTCCAATATTCAGAAATGTACGAATTTTTTTATCCGCAAACCACTCAATCAAGCTTGCAAACTCCTCAGGATTTTGCCACAAGCCTGTTGAATACGAAAGATACGGTTCATACTGAGGCCCATAGATATTGCCACGGTCATCTATGAAAAGCTTAGATAACAAAATGTCATTAATTATATCTTGCTTTAATGACATCAGTACCTCTTAACGCTGGCTACACGCCAAAAATCAATTTCGTATGTTTTATCACCAATCTCAACTACAACCTTACCTTCTTTTGTTTCAACAACCCTGCCCCACACATAACCAGAATAAGAACTATATTCCCTTTTGCCAGAAATCACACTTTCAAAGTATGCGTTCCTTCTACCAAACTCCACCAGTACAATAGCATTTGGCACAACTCTTTTTGCGTAATTAGAACGATTGACACGACATCCGGAAAGTGACTCGGTCAATTTTCCATGCAATTCAACAGGAATAAAGTTGTCCTTGATATACTTGATTCCCTCTTGATATACTTGCGTCCTTTTTTCTTGATTGGCAACTGCCTCTAATCTGATCTCTTCTTGATCGTTGGACCAATTTAAAGATTCATCAAATTTCAGACCCTTAGACACCAATCCACCTTTATATTCAAACGCACCAGCATGAACTAATTCTGCAATCGCATAATAATAGAAAAGATTTATAAACCAACCGTCCAGAAAGCATTTTGCAACTAAGTCTTCAGCTTGAATTGGTAAATCGATATCTTTAATTTTCTGCAAGATATGATTAGCAACTGCACCCACACTAGCCTTACTGTTGTGCAAGTTTGCACCAAAAGTACTTATTCTATTGATTTCATTAGTGATTACTACATCGACATTCATACTGCACCTCCTATGCATATTGTAAATTTATTTTTATTTTCGCCACTACATTCTGCGAAATCCATTCCTGAGGAAAATCATCGTAAAACCGCCAAGCTGCCAATTGTGACTAACCATGCCACCACCACCCCAAACATTCGTAGAACGCAATCCACGGGGCCAAACCCATGAAGTGGCAGATCGGTTGCTCCAGCAAATGCTTAGGTGTTTCATAAAAAAAAGGCCTGTGAGGAATTATACCCCTCACAGGCCTTAAAACCTAACCTTGACTCAACTCATCTAACCTCAACCTAAAAAACCTTCTCTCACCTTACCGCAGACTCTTTTATACGCTTGTTAAATTATCTGTCTACTAACGATGGGCATCAGCAAATTTATGGTCTTCAGGCAAATCATGTTCCTTCACATAGTCTAACCAAGCCTGATAGCCATACAGATCAATAAACTCACCTCTTCTTAGAGGTCTTTTTTTCTCAATATCTGCAAGCAATTTTTTGCGTTCTTTATTGTAAAATTCATAGTTCGGTGTACCACTAGCAGCGCCAGCAACAAGATTGGCCTTGTTGATCTCTCGCTCTTTTGCCTTCCAGTCAGGACCAGACTGCCTCAAATAAGCATGTCCCTCTTTGGCCATCTCCTCACGACGAACAAGCCAATCTTTGAACTTGGTACCAACAATCACTGGCTCCCCACCAACAGTCAAAGCCATAGTCAATCCGCTTTTGTTCTTTTTCTTTTTCATGATATGCCTTTTGTTCGAATATAATATCTAATCCCAAGCCATCTGATTTTTAGATCTTATCTGCTTGGCAATCCTCAAATATGTCTTCATCAGTTTTTCGGCCAAGTTTGCATCAACACCCAGAAGATCACATGTGTCCTTCGCACGGTAAACAGCAAGCTCAACAACATCCCTACTAAGAGTGTTTGCCGTCAGTCCTTCCAATAGACTCAAAAGCACCACCATTTCGTCGGATTTCAAGGATGATTCTTTTTCTGGCTGGATTGAATAAGCTGGAACAACATCCTGCTCCAAAGGCTGGAGACAGTTCCCATCCCGGTTTTCTAAGGATGTCCCTGTAGATTCCACAAGTGTATCGTTGCTCCTGCTCTCCATCTTGCTTTGCAATCTCCTTTAAATGAATACATCCCTTGTCAACTAAGGACTTACTCTCGCCAAAAGGACAAGGAACCTTTTTGCAACAAAAACCAGACCCCACGCAAGGTTCAGCACCTTCGTATAGAGCAAGCATATTAGTAGATTCCTACCCCTAGTTACCGTGACTAGGGTAATAATAATCCCCACGGCGGGATCAACAAATCAAGATTTTGCAGAAACCTCGTCTTCACAATCACTACAGGACTTTCGTAGAATATGCAAAATATCACAAAGTTTGTCATGAGAAATATCATCAAGGGTCAAAGTAACATCTTGCCCCATGTAACAGCCGGTAAGAGTATTGATCTCCTCAATACAATCATTTAAAGGCAATTGTAGTAGATGTGATAAACATTCCATTGTCATTTCATCTACGGCTTCATCGCTAAGCTCTAAAATGTAATGATTAGAAATATTATTACGCTTAGAA